>JAEYVD010000416.1 GCA_023432075.1 Pseudomonadota bacterium
CGCTTACCAGTCCCTACGTGCGCAAAGTGCGTATCGTCATGGCCGAGAAAAAGCTGGACTACCGGCTTGAACTCGAAAACGTCTGGTCCGCCGACACGCAGATCCAAACGTACAACCCGCTGGGCAAGGTCCCTTGCCTGGTCATGGAAGACGGCGGCGCCCTCTTCGACTCGCGCGTCATCGTCGAATACCTGGACACCCTGTCTCCCGTCGCCCGGCTGATTCCGCAGCCCGGACGCGACCGCGCAGCCGTCAAGTGCTGGGAAGCCATCGCCGACGGCCTCCTGGACGCGTGCGTGACCATCGTCAAGGAAAACCAGCGTCCCGAAGCCCAGCGCAGCCCCGAATGGATCGAGCGCCAGTACGGCAAGATCCACGCCAGCCTGGACGCCATGAACAAAAGCCTGGGCGACAACGCGCATTGCATGGGCATCAATTACAGCCTGGCGGACATCGCCGTGGGCTGTGCCCTGGGCTATCTGGACCTGCGCTTTCCCACGCTGGACTGGCGCGCCGGCCAGCTCAACCTGGCCCGCTTGTACGACAAGCTGTCCCAACGCCAGTCGTTCATCGACACGGCGCCCAAGACCGCCTGACGCCCCAACAAAAACGCCCGGCATGGCCGGGCGCGTGCTTCAACCGGCCGCTTTCCGCGGCCGGTTTTCATTTCCCCGATCAAACCGTCCAGGTCTGCCAGGCCTTGAACAGCATGTAGGCCGACAGCGCGAACAGCAGCGCGGCGAACACACGCTTGAGCGTCTGCACCGGCAGGCGATGCGCCATGCGCGCGCCCAGCGGCGCGGTCAGGACGCTGGTGCACACCAGCGCCAGCAACGCCGGCCAATAAATGAAGCCGAGCATCCCCGGATAGGTCTGGGCTTCGTTCAGGCCCGAGACGATGTAGCCCACGCTGTTGGCCAGCGCAATGGGAAAGCCCAGCGCCGCCGAGGTCGACACTGCATTGTGCAGGGCCACGTTGCACCAGACCATGAACGGAACCGACAGGAACCCGCCGCCGGCGCCGACCAGGCCCGACAGAAAGCCAATGCCCGCGCCGGCCGCGCTGGTGCCGACCACGCCCGGCATCTGGCGGGTGGGCTTGGGCTTCTTGTTGCGCAGCATGCTCCAGCCCGAATACCCCACGAACAACGCGAAGAACAGCGACAGCCACAACGTGCTGAGCGCCGCGAACACCGCGCCGCCGGACAGCAGCCCGCCGATGATGATGCCCGGCGCCATCGCCGCGACGATGCGCCACTTGATGGTGCCCCGCTGCTGGTGGGCGCGCACGCTGGAGACGGACGTGAACAGGATCGACGTCATGGACGTGGCGATTGCCGCATGCACGACCAGATCGGCCGGCATTTTCTGCCAGGTGAACAGCATCGTCAGGAAAGGCACCAGCAGCATCCCGCCGCCAATGCCCAGCAGGCCCGCCGCAAAGCCCACCACGCCGCCCAGAACCAACAGGCAGATCACCATCGTCACATCCACAACCCTCTCCTCGCTTTTATTGTCATGAACAAGGCCCCACGGGTATTGCACCCGGGGGCCTTGGGTTACGTGCGGCAGGACTTTCCTAAAGAATGATCCCGCCGCCCAGGCAAACCTCGCCATCGTATAGCACGGCCGACTGGCCGGGCGTCACCGCCCACTGGGGATCGGTGAATTCCAGTGAAAAAGCCCCTTGCGCGGCAGCTTCCAGACGGCACGCCGCATCGGCCTGCCGGTAGCGCGTCTTGGCGCCGTACGCGCCCGCGGCCGGCGGGTGGCCCGCCACCCAGCTCGCGTCCTGCGCCTTCAGGTTGCCGGACAGCAGCCAGGGGTGGTCGTGTCCCTGCACGACATACAACACGTTGCGTTCCAGGTCCTTGCGGGCCACGTACCAGGCCTCGGCCGTGCCGTCCTCGCGCTGCCGGCCCTTGACGCCGCCCACGCCCAGCCCCTTGCGCTGGCCCAGCGTGTAGAACGACAACCCTTCGTGGCGGCCAACCTTCTGCCCTTCGGGCGTCAGGATGGGGCCCGGCTCGGTCGGCAGGTAGCGGTTCAAAAATTCCCGGAACGGGCGCTCGCCGATGAAGCAGATGCCGGTCGAATCCTTCTTGGCGGCGTTGTGCAGGCCGATCTCGTGCGCGATGCGGCGCACCTCGGTCTTGTGGATCTCGCCCAGCGGAAACAGCGTGCGCGACAACTGCGCCTGGTTCAGCCGATGCAGGAAGTAGCTTTGGTCCTTGGAAGCGTCCAGCGCCTTGAGCAGCTGGAATTGCGTGCCGCCGCCCTCGGCCGGCACTTCGCGCACGCGCGCGTAGTGGCCGGTCGCAATGTGCTCGGCGCCCAGCGCCATGGCGTGGTCCAGGAATGCCTTGAACTTGATTTCGGCATTGCACAGCACGTCGGGATTGGGCGTGCGGCCCGCGGAATATTCGCGCAGGAACTCCGCGAACACGCGGTCCTTGTATTCGGCGGCGAAGTTGACGTATTCGAACTCCACGCCGACCAGATCGGCCACGCTGGCGGCGTCCAGGAGATCCTGGCGGGTGGAGCAGTATTCGGAATCGTCGTCGTCTTCCCAGTTCTTCATGAACAGGCCGACGACCTCGTAGCCTTGCTGCTTGAGCAGCCAGGCGGTGACCGAAGAATCGACCCCGCCGGACATGCCGACGACAACGCGGCCTTTCTTGGTGGATGTTTGACTCATGATGCGGCTATTTTAGATCGGACACGGCGTCTTCCCGCGGCTGGGGCTCGGCGGCGCG
>JAEYVD010000631.1 GCA_023432075.1 Pseudomonadota bacterium
GATGCTGCTGCTGCAAATCGAGCAGCACGGATCGCTGACCCGGGTGGCCGAACACATGGCGACCAGCCAGCCGGCCGTGACCAACGCACTGGCCGAATTGGAAAGCATGTTCGGCGTGCCGCTGTTCGACCGTTCCGTGCGGGGCATGACGCCCACGCCGATGGGCGCAGTGGTGCTGGCGCGCGCCCGCGGGCTGGTGCACGATCTGGGGCATCTGGTGCAGGAAATGGAAACGGTCGCGGCCGGGCACGCCGCCCACCTGCACATCGGGGTCATCCCCTTCGTGTCGGGTCAGATGCTGTCGGCGGCCATCGGCCGCACGCTGCCGCAGGGCCGGCAGCTGACGGCCACCATCCACGAAGGCCAGGGGCCAGCCCTGCTGCGCCAACTGCGTGACCACACGCTGGACGTGGTGGTGGGCTGGGCCACGCCTTCGGTGGACCTGACCCATATCGGCTTCGAGGTCCTGTATCACCAGCAGCCGCGCCTGATCGCCAGCCGCCGGCTGGCCGCGCGTCTGGGCCGGTCGCGCCTGGAATGGAACCGGCTCGCCGACCTGGACTGGATCCTGGGCACGCCGGGCAGCCCGATCCGCGAGCAGGTGGCCGACATCTTTCTGCGGGCCGGCCTGGCACCGCCGCCGCCGTCCGTGCAAAGCGACTCGTCCAAACTGATTGGCGAAATGATCGTGGCCAGCGACCGCGCCGTCACGATCCTGCCGGCCGACATCGCGGACGAGCTGGTCCGCATCGCGGGCGCGGCCATCGTGCCGTACTCGTTCGATTGGACGCTGCCGCCGATCTCGCTTTTCACGCGGTCCGATGGCTTGCGGCGCAACGTTGAAGCCCTTTTCGCCGCCGCCTTGCGCGAGGTCTATCTGAAGGGCGCCCGCCCGCCGCTCTGATCGTCCACGGGCAGTTGGCCGTCGTATCATGGACGCCGGACTGACGCGTGCGGCCCCCGACCCCCGGCCCGGCCACGGCGCCGGTCCTCCCGGGAGGCCGTCGCAATGACGCAGGCGCACACGCAGGCTCCGCAAACTCCTCGCCCCTGGCACCAGCTCTCCGTCGACGAGACGCTGGACGTGCAGGTGACCAGCCCGTCGGGCCTGTCGCAGGACCAGATCCGGCGCAGGCAGGAAACCTACGGCCTGAATGCCCTGCCCCCGCCCGCCCGCCGCAGCGCCTGGCTGCGTTTTCTGGGCCACTTCAACGACGTGCTGATCTACATCCTGCTGGCCGCCGCCGTGGTGACGGCGTTGATGGCCCATTGGCTGGACACGATCGTCATCCTGGCCGTCGCCGTCATCAACGCGGTCATCGGCTACGTGCAGGAAAGCCGCGCCGAACGCTCGCTGGACGGCATCCGCAACATGCTGTCGAACCACGCCCGCGTGGTGCGCGACGGCCAGAAGGAAGAGATCGACGCCCGCGACCTGGTGCCGGGCGACATCGTGATCCTGCGGCCCGGCGACAAGATCCCCGCCGACGTGCGGCTCTTTGACACCCACAACTTCCGCGTCGAGGAATCGATGCTGACCGGCGAGTCCATCGTCGTCGAGAAGCACGATGCGCCGCTGCCCGGCGAGGCGCCGCTGGGCGACCGCCTGAACCTGGGCTTCTCGGGCACGAACGTCAGCGCGGGCAACGCGCGCGGCATCGTCGTGGCCACCGGCAGCGACACCGAGATCGGCCACATCAACCGGATGATGAGCAACGTGCGCACGCTGCAGACGCCGCTGCTGCGGCAGATGCAGCTGCTGGGCAAGCGCATCTTCCAGGTGGTGCTGGTGATGGTGGCGGCGCTGTTCGTGCTGGGCCGCTACGTGCTGGACATGCCCCTGCCCGACCTGCTGTTGTCGCTGATCAGCATCGCGGTGGCCTCGGTGCCCGAAGGGCTACCGGCCATCATCTCGATCATCCTGTCGCTGGGCGTGCAGCGCATGGCGCGCAATCGCGCCATCATCCGCAAGCTGCCCACCGTGGAAACGCTGGGCGCGATGACGGTGATCTGCTCGGACAAGACCGGCACGCTGACCATGAACGAGATGACCGCCAAGAATGTGCTGCTGGCGCAGGGCGTCTATCGCGTGTCGGGCGACAACTACCGCCCGGTCGGCGAAGTCACCCGCGAGTCCGACGGCATGCCGGTGGACTGGAGCCAGGAGGACGCGCTGACGCGCTTCGTGCGCGCGGCGGCCATTTGCAACGACAGCCAGCTGCACGAAGACGCCGACGGGCAATGGCGCATCGTGGGCGGGCCCACCGAAGGCGCGATGATGGTGCTGGCCGCCAAGGCGGGCCAGGGCCTGGATGGCGTGGCCAAACATGGCAAGGTGCCGTTCGACTCGGGCTACAAATACATGGCGCGCCGGTGCGACGACCACGGCCAGAACGTCATCTACGTCACCGGCGCGCCCGACGTGCTGTTTCAGTTGTGCGCGCAGGAACAGGGCGAAGACGGACCGCAGCCGTTGCGGTTGGACTATTGGGAAAGCGGGCTGCAGGCCTTTGCGCACGAGGGCCTGCGCACGTTGGCCGCCGCCTACAAGCCCGGCGCCGCCGGCGCCACGGCGCTGGACCATCCGGATTTCCAGGCCGGCCTGATATTGCTGGGCGTGGCCGGCATCATGGATCCGCCCCGCCCCGAGGCCATCGAGGCCATCGCGCAGTGCAACCAGGCCGGCATCCGCGTGAAGATGATTACCGGGGACCATCCCGAAACCGCGCTGGCCATCGGGACGATGCTGGGCATGACGCACGTCAGCGAGGCGGTGACCGGCGCGCAGCTGGAGCAGACCAGCGACGAAGCGCTGGCTGCGCTGGCGCGCGACCACGACATCTTTGCCCGCACCAGTCCCGAGCACAAGCTGCGCCTGGTGCGCGCCTTGCAGGGCATGGGCGAAGTGGTCGGCATGACGGGCGACGGCGTCAACGACGCCCCCGCGCTCAAGCAGGCGGACGTAGGCGTGGCCATGGGCATCAAGGGCACCGAGGTCACCAAGGAAGCCGCCGACATGGTGCTGGCGGACGACAACTTCGCCTCGATTGCCTACGCGGTGCGCGAAGGCCGCCGCGTCTACGACAACCTGAGAAAGACGATCCTCTTCATCCTGCCGACCAATCTGGCGCAGGGGCTGCTCGTCATCGCGGCGCTGCTGGCGGGCGCGCAGGCGCCGCTGACGCCGCTGCAGATCCTGTGGATGAACATGGCAACGTCCATCACGCTGGCTTTCGGCCTGGCGTTCGAACCGGCCGAGCCCGGCGTGATGCAGCGCGCGCCGCGCGATCCGGCCAAGTCCATCCTGGACGGCTTCGCCATCTGGCGCATCGTCTTCGTGGGGCTGCTGTTCACGGCGTCGGCCTTCGTCATCGAAAAAAGCCTGATCGCCGCCGGCCGCGACCCGGACTTCATCCGCACGGTCATCCTGCAGACGCTGGTGACGGCGCAATGGACCTACCTGTTCAACTGCCGCTTGCAGGACCGTTTTCCGCTCACGCCCAGCATGTTCCGCAACAAGGCGCTGTGGCTGGTCACAATCATGCTGGGCGTGCTGCAAGGCGCGCTGATCTACCTGCCCGTGATGAACCGTGTCTTCGGCACCGTGCCGCTGCCGCCGGAGTACTGGACGCTGACGCTGGTGGCCGCAGGCATCCTGTTCTGCGTGGTCGAGGCCGAGAAGCTGGTGCTGCGCACGTGGCGGGCGCTGCGCGACCGCGTGGCGCTGGCGCAGCGTACGGCGGCGTGAAGCGTCCGGCGGGGTAAGGCGCCCGCCCACAAAAATGCCAACAAATGTAAAGCCCGCGGCCGCAAGGCCGTGTGCGCTCCTATACTTGCGCCCGCCAAGTTTCACGCAGGAGGGCACGCAGCGTGTTCACCATCTCGCCAATCCTTGCGAGCCGCCGCGCGCTTACCG
>JAEYVD010000419.1 GCA_023432075.1 Pseudomonadota bacterium
TTTGCGCGCGTGGTGGAAACCGGCAGCTTCACCAAGGCCGCCGAAACCCTGCACATGAGCAAGACGAGCGTGACGCAGCTGGTCCAGCAGCTTGAGGCGCGCCTGCGGGTGCGCCTGTTGAACCGCACCACGCGCAAGGTCAATGTCACGGCCGATGGCGCCGCGTACTACGAGCGCGTGAGCAAGCTGCTGGCCGACATGGACGATGCCGAGACCAGCCTGTCCAGCGCCGCGGAAGCGCCACGCGGCCGGCTGCGCGTGGACGTGCCCAGTCCGCTGGCGCGCATGGTGCTCGTGCCCGCCTTGCCGGACTTCCACGCGCGCTATCCCGACATCCAGCTCGACATGGGCGTCAGCGATCGCATCGTCGACCTGATCGGCGAGAACATCGATTGTGTCGTGCGCGGCGGCGAGCTGACCGACCAGTCCCTGATGGCCCGCCGCGTTGGCGACCTGCAACTGGGCGTCTACGCCGCACCCTCGTACCTGAAGCTGGCCGGCAAGCCCGCGCACCCGCGCGAGCTTGAAGACACGCACCACCGCATCGTGGGTTTTCTGTGGCAACGCACCGGGCGCGCGCTGCCTTATGCCATGCGTCGCGGCAAGGAGGTCGTCAACGTGCACGGCCGCTACGTGCTGGCGGTGGACGACGGCAATGCTTACCTGGCGGCGGGGCTGGCCGGCATGGGCGTGATGTGGCTGCCGGATTACATTTCCGCGCCGCACCTGGCCAAAGGCGAGCTGGTCCCGGTCTTTGAGGATTGGAAGCTGGACCCGATGCCGATGTACGTGGCGTTCCCGCCAAACCGCCACGTCAGCGCAAAGCTGCGCGCCTTCATCGACTGGATCGTCGAGCTGGTCGGCGCGTATACGCCCGCGGGCCGCGGATAGCGCGGGGCCGCTGCGGCGCGCCCCGCCTATTTCCTGGCAAGCTCCCCCGCCAGTGCCAGCGCCTGCGCCAGAAACGCCGACGTATCGTCCTTGCGATAGCTGACGATCACGGGCGACACGAAGGCGTCGGCCTCGATGCGCACGTGGGCCACGTCCTGGCGCTGCAGGCGCTGGACGGACGCGGGCACCACGGTCACCCCCAGCCCGGCCGCGACCAACCCGATGGCGGTCTGCAGCTCGTTGGCCTCTTGGGCCACCTGCAGCGAATGGCCCGCTGCGCGAAACAGGCCCAGCACATGATCGGCGTAGTTCGGGCGCGGGCGCGCCGGATACAGGACGAAGGGCTCGCGCGCCAGCCGGCTGACAGCGACGCTGCCCTGGCCGGCCAGCGGGTGATGCAAGGGCACCGCGGCCATGAGCGGTTCGGTCATCAGCACCCGCCGCTCGATCGCGGGGTCGTCCAGCAGGATGCGTCCGATGCCCAGATCGATGCGCCCCGCCTTCAGCGCCTCAAGCTGCGGCAGCGTGTTCATCTCCATCAGGCCCACTTCGACCCGCGAATCCGCACCACGCAGCAACCGGATCAGCTCCGGCACGAAGCCGTAAAGCGTCGATGGCACGAAGCCGATGCCGAACCAGCGCCGCTCGGTCTGTCCCAACCGCCGCGTGCCCTCCAGCACTTCATCCAGCCGGGCGGTCAGCAGGCGCGATTGTTCCAGCAGGAAGCGGCCCGCCTCCGTCAGGCGCAGCGCCCGCGTGGTGCGCTCGAACAGTTGCACGCCCAGCTCTTCCTCCAGCTGTTTGATCTGGCGGCTGAGCGGGGGCTGCGCAATGTGCAGCCGCGAGGCCGCCAGCGTGAAACTGCCCGCCTCGGCCACGGCCTGGAAGTAGCGCAAATGCCTGAGCTCCATGACGATTAAGACCTTGGAGGTATGAATTGAAACCCATATAGTCTTGGACACTTCGAAAAAAGGCAAGCGATACTGCGCCCATCGGGCAGGCAACGTCGGTAAGAGTATTAATCGTGCGCTGGCCGCGCCGCCAATAATTCAAGAGCCACGGAGACAACCATGCGCATGCGCCCCGTATTCAAACCCTTCGCCCGCGCATTGCTGGCTGCCTCGCTGCTCGCTGGCGCCACCGCCGCGCAGGCCGATGTCTATCCGGATCACCCGGTCAAATGGATCGTGCCCTTCCCGCCCGGCGGCGCGATGGACAGCATTGCGCGCACGCTGGGCGAGTCGATGGGCAAGCAGCTCAACACTTCTTTCATCGTCGAGAACCGCGCCGGCGCGGGCGGCAACATCGGCGCCGCGGCCGTGGCGCGCGCCAAGCCCGACGGCTACACCATCCTGATCGTCGCCAATGGCATGGCCGTCAATCCGGCGCTGTACCAGGACCTGAACTACGACCCCGTCAAGGACTTCGCGCCCATCTCGCTGCTGGCGGTCGTGCCCAATGTGCTGGTCACCAACCCGGAACGTACCGGCGCGACCAGCGTTGCGGACGTGATCGCAAAGGCCAAGGCGCAACCCAAGCACTACACGTACGCCTCCGCGGGCGTTGGCACCTCCATTCACCTGGCGGGAGAAATGTTCGTATCGATGACCGGCGTGGACATGCTGCATGTGCCCTACAAGGGCAGCGGGCCCGCCGTCGCCGACCTGCTGGGCGGCCAGGTCGATTACATGTTCGACAGCATCACATCCGCCAAGCCGCACATCGCCAGCGGCAAGCTGCGGGCGCTGGGCGTCACCACGACCAAGCGCTCCGCCGCTCTGCCCGACGTGCCCACCCTGCAGGAAGCCGGCGTGCCGGGTTATGAGCTGATGCCCTGGTTTGCCGCGTTTGCGCCCGCCGGCACGCCGCCGGACGTGGTGGCCAAATTGAATGACGCCATGCGCGCCGCGCTGGCCGATCCCAAGGTCAAAGCGACGCTCGATTCGATCGGCGCCGAACCGATCGGCAGCACCCCGGACGCGCTGCGCGATCACCTGGCCAAGGAAACGGCGCAGTGGAAGGATCTGGTCAAGGAACGCGGCATCAAGATCAATTGACCGCAGGGCGAATCGCCGGCGGGGGGATGGGGTATCGTTGACACCTTCCCCTCCCTGCGAAGGACATCCATCATGGCCCTCAAACATGCGGATCCCGGGCAAGTCATCGACCTCAAGCCCTATGGCCCCGCGCTCGCGCAGAAGCAGTCGATCGCGCTTTTCAAGTCCGAAGACCTGGAAGTCATGCGCCTGGTGCTGCTCGCCGGCAAGACCATGCCCTCGCATGACGTCGCCGGCGAAATCACTCTGCAGTGCCTGGAAGGCAGCGTGGAGGTAACCGTGGAAGGCGCCACGCACGTCCTCTACCCCGGCCACTTGATGTACCTGCCGGGCCGCGCACCGCACGCGCTGTTCGCCCTGGAAAACGCATCGGTGCTGGTGACCGTGGCGCTCAAGCGCGCGTAGCGCATGCGGCCGGGGTGCGGCGCTGCCCCAGCTTCACGCGTTGCGGCCAGCCCTACTTCGTCGCGCGCCCTTGAACCGTCTTACCCAGCACCTGAACGAAGGCGTCATTGAACGCGGGAATATCGTCCGGCTTGCGGCTGGACACCAGCACGCCGTCCACCACCACCTCCTCATCCACCCACTGGACGCCCGCATTGCGCAGGTCATCCTGCAGCGAAGGCCAACTGGTCATCTTGCGCCCCTTGACCACGCCGGCAGAGATCAGCAGCCAGGCGCCATGGCAGATGACGGCCACCGGCTTGCCCGCCTCCATGCAGGCGCGCACCAGCTCCTGGGCCTTGGGCTGCATGCGGATCTCGTCGGCATTGACCACGCCCCCGGGCAGCAGCAGGGCATCAAAGACCTCTGGCTCGGACGCAGCCTTGAGAAACGTGAGGTCCACGGGAAACTTGTCGCCGGGCTTGTCGTGGTGCATGCCCTGGATCGGGTCAGTGCGCGCCGATACCACCACGGTGCGGGCGCCTTCTTCGTGCAGACGGTCGCGCGGCCCCGTCAGTTCGACCTGCTCGAATCCGTCGACGGCCAGAATTGCGATGTTGATGTCTTGAAGTGTTGCCATGTTTGCTCCTGTGCGGGGCCTGCGAACACTGCTGCGCAGTGCAACGCGCACGCTCGGCAAGCCCTCTGTAAATAAGATTTAAGGCCGCATCGCTGCGACCGGCTTGGGCCCCTCTGCGGGCGTGATGCGCCAGATTGTGTTCGACAGGTCGTCGGCCACGATGAGCGCGCCCTTCGGATCGACCGTCACGCCCACCGGACGGCCGCGCGTCGTGCCGTCCTCGTCGCGAAAGCCGGCGACGAAATCCACGGGAGGACCGGACGGGCGCCCATCCGTGAACGGCACGAAGACCACCTTGTAGCCCACCGGATCGGCGCGGTTCCAGCTGCCGTGCTCGCCGACGAATACGCCATTGGCAAACCGGTCGCCCATCGTCGCGGTGGAAAAGTCCACGCCCAGCGCCGCCACATGCGAACCCAGGCTGTAATCCGGCGCGATGGCCGAGGCGACCTTGGCGGGATCCTGCGGCCGCACGCGTTCGTCCACGTTCTTGCCCCAATAGCTGTAAGGCCAGCCGTAGAACGCGCCTTCCTTGACGGTCGTGAGGTAGTCGGGCACCAGATCCGGACCCAGCTCATCGCGTTCGTTGACCACGGCCCACAATTGGCCCGTGTCCGGCTGAATCGTGAGCGCGGTCGGATTGCGCAGGCCCGTGGCGTAGGTCTTGTATTCGCCCGTGCTGGCGTTGATGCGCCAGATGCGCGCCCGATCCACTTCGGCCGTCATGCCGCGTTCGGTGATATTGCTGTTCGAGCCGATGCCCACGTACAGATATTGCCCGTCCGCACTGGCGGTCAGCGCCTTGGTCCAGTGATGGTTGATCTCGGCGGGCAGCGGCGTGACCGTTTCCGGCGGTCCGCTCGCCTTGGTCTGCCCCGGTTCATAGGCGAAGCGCACCAGCGCGTCCTGGTTGGCCACGTACAGCTGATTGCCGATGAGGGCCAGACCGTACGGCGCGTTGAGGTTTTCGGCGAAGACGGAGGCTTCGTAGGTGCCATCGCCCTTCGTGTCGCGCAGCAATGTCAGCCGATTGCCGCCCTTCACCGGACTGGTGCCCCGGGCCTTGATGATGCCCGCAATCACATCCTTGGGCTTGAGGTCTGGCGCGCTGCCACCCCGTCCCTCGGCGACCAGAATGTCGCCGTTGGGCAGCACCAGTGTCTGACGCGGAATCTTCAGGTCCGTGGCGATGGCCGAAATCTTGTAGCCCTCGGGCACCGTCGGCAATTTGTCGCCCCATTTGGCGGGCTTGGCGATCACCATGTCTGGCAACAGCCCCCGTTCGGGCTTGGGCAGATCGGGCGACGGTCCATACTGGCCTGCGGTCTGCGCGCCGCAGACGCCTGCCATCACCAGCATCGAAACGCCGGCAAGCAATCTCGTCTTCTTCATAGCGGCCCCCGGATGTGCGGCGTGCGAAAGCCCAGCCAGAGGGCAACGAGGGCCAGCACCGCGCCCACGACAGACAGGATCAAGCCGTTGGGCATGCTGGCCCACGCGTCGCGCGCATGGATGAACGCATTGAACAGGCCTACCAGCCAAGCCGCCAGCAGCACCACGGCATAGGGAACCACACCGCGCGCCCGCTGCGTGGCCCTGAACAGGTCGACGATGGCAAATAGCAGCGCAATCGCCCCAAATATCAGCCCGCCAACGAGCAGCCAGGACGCGAAATTATTCCATTGGATGTGAAAAGTCTGCGCATACGCAGCGTCCGCGAGCGCCGCGCCAAGAAACAGCGGGAACATCCCGGCAAGGAACACCGCAGGGAAGCGGCGCACGGTAAGGGCATACCGGTTTTCGATGAGTGTGGTCACGGGAATCGCCTCGTGGGTTGCGGGCACGACCTGCTGCCCGTGATGCGCGGCCCAGCAAGTGGCATGCCCGTACCGGAGACGGCGCGATTCCCCTCGGGGCTCAGCGCTTCGCGATCCGCGCCGGCGCATCCGGACGCCAGCCGCCGCCCAATGCCTTGTATGCCGCCACGGCGGCGCGCGCCGTTTCAGCTTGCGCCTGCGCCCGGGCGTCCGAAGCTTGCAGGAGCGTCGCGTCCGCATACAACACGTCGATCAGGCTGGCGGCGCCGCGCTTGTAGGCCGCGAACGACGATGCCCGCGCACGGGTCAGCGCGTCCTCGCCGCGAGTCAGCACCGAAGACTGCTCGGCGCGGTGAACCAGCGCGGAAAACGCGTTCTCGACATCTTCCGTCGCGCGCAGGACCGCCAGGCGATACGCCGCCAGCGCCTCGGCCTCCTGGCCCTTTGCCCCTTCGATCTGCGCATTGATGCGGCCAAAGTCGAAGAGCCGCCAGCGCAGTCCCAGCACGCCCGCAGACTGGCTGGCTCCAGCGGAAAACAGATTGCCGCTGGATACGGTCGTTGCGCTGCCCAGCAAGCCACTCAAGGAAAACTTCGGGTAGAACTCGGAAATGGCTTCACCGATCCGCGCATTGGAGGCCGCCAGGCGGCGCTCTGCCGCGATCAGGTCGGGCCGGCGTTGCAGCAGATCCGCAGGAGAACCCATGTCCTCGATCCGGGGGGCGGCGGGTATCGGCACGTGCGCGGCCAGTTCCGCGCGATGGGTGCCGGGCACCACGCCCAGCATGACGTCCAGCGCGTTCATGGCCGCATCGAGTCCAGTCTGCAGGACGGGAATGGTGGCCTCCACTTGCGACAGCGCGCCATCCGCCTGGCGCACCTGATACTCGGCAGCCAGCCCTCGTTCGTGCAGCAGCGCGACCTTGGCGACAAGATCTTGTTGCGTCTTGACCTGCCGCTGGGCGATGTCCAGTCGCGCCTGCAGGCTGCGAACAGCGATGTAGATGTCCGCCGTCTGCGCAGCCACGGCAAGCCGCGTGGCAATCGCCGCCGCGTCCGACGCCTGGAGTTCAGCGATGGCGGCCTCCCGGCCACGCCGCAGGCCGCCGAAAAGGTCGATTTCCCAGCTCGCCTCGAGATTGGCTTCGTATTGATTGCCCCACCGGTCATAGCCCGGCAGGGTGCTGGCCACTCGCCCCTGCGGGGTCTCGATCGACTGGAGCGTCCGCGCAGCCGTGCCGCGCACGGAAGCCGATGGCAGCAAGGCCGCGTTCGCGGCAGTCAATCCCGCGCGGGCCTGGGCCACGCGTGCCGCCGCCTGCGCCAGATCCAGGTTCTGGTCGATCGCCAACGACACGTAGCGCGCAAGCAGCGGGTCGTCGAACTGCCGCCACCACGTCTCAAGGTCTTCAGCGGCGGCCTGGCCCATCTTGACCGCGGGCCCGTGCGTATATTGGGCGGGCAGCGGCGTTGCGGGCGCGTGGTAATCGGGACCGACCGCGCACCCAGTCATCACGCTGGCGCATAGCAATACAAGGGAATGACGGGCAAACATGGGAAGTCCTTCGCGTGAAATTTAGGTGACTATATTACGATTTAGTCACTTGTTGTCAACAAAAATCCCGCGGGTTAAGCTGCACGCATGACGAAAGCAACATCCCCCGCCCTCCAGCCGCGAGGTCCGTCCGATCACGACGTCCGCGATCAGATCGTGGAAGCCGCGACCGAGTACTTCGGCCTGTACGGTTTCGACAAGACCACCGTATCGGACCTGGCCAAGGCCATCGGCTTCTCCAAGGCCTACATCTACAAGTTCTTCGACTCCAAACAGGCGATCGGCGAGGTCATCTGCGCGAATCGCCTGAACACCATCATGGTGGCCGTGGACGCGGCCGTCGCCGACGCGCGTTCCGCGCCGGACCGGTTGCGGCGCATGTTCAAGGCGCTAGTCGAGGCGGGCAGCCAGCTCTTTTTCCACGACAGCAAGCTGTACGACATTGCGCGCACGTCGGCCAGTGAGTCATGGCCGTCCGCGCAGGCCTACGAAGCGCACATCAAGGGCCTCATCCTGCAGGTGGTGCGCGAAGGCCGCGAGGCCGGCGACTTCGAGCGCAAGACGCCGCTGGATGAAACGGTCGACGCCATCTATCTGGTCATGCGGCCCTACATCAATCCCCTGCTGCTGCAGCACAACCTGGCCAATGGCGCCGAGGCAACGTCGCAACTGTCCAGCCTGATCCTGCGTAGCCTGGCGCCGTAAATATTTATTTGTGACTATTGACCTTATTGGTCACACGTATAGAATGGGAGCCTTCTTTGTGAGGATGGTCTCCCATGCTTCGGCGTCCGCTTGCCCCGTTTGTCTTGTGCCTATTGCCTTTCGCCTTGACGGCATGCGGAGATAGTCCCCCGCCGGATCCGCGCCTCGATGCTCCGTTTGTCCGGACCGGTGTGGTGCAAAGCGCCCCAGCGCTGGCGCGTTCCTTTTCAGGCGTGGTGGCGGCCCGCGTTCAAAGCGACCTTGGATTCCGCGTTTCAGGAAAAGTCCTGGAGCGGCTGGTCGACACAGGCCAGTCCGTCACGCGCGGCCAGCCCCTCATGCGGCTGGACCCTGAGGACCTGGGCTTGCAGGCGCGCGCAGCGCGAGAAGCAGTTGCCGCAGCCCGGGCGCGCGCAAAACAGGCCACCGATGATGACGAACGCTATCGCGGCCTGGTTGCAGAAGGCGCCGTGTCCGCATCCGCTCACGCACAGATCCGGGCCGCGGCCGACACCGCGCGGGCGGACCTGAAGGCGGCAGAAGCCCGGGCCGACGTCGCGAAGAACGCGTCGAGCTATGCGGTCCTGCTGGCGGATGCCGACGGCGTCGTGGTGGACACACTGGCCGAACCCGGTCAGGTGGTCGCGGCCGGACAGCCCGTCGTACGGGTGGCACGCGCAGGGCAGCGGGAAGCCATCGTGCACCTGCCTGAAACGTTGCGGCCTTCAGTGGGTTCCACCGCCAAGGCAATGCTCTACGGCGATCGGCAGTCCCCTGCCCCCGCAACACTGCGGCAACTCTCTGATGCCGCGGACCGCATCACACGCACGTTTGAGGCCCGCTATGTATTGGAAGGCGCACTGGCGGGCGCGCCGTTGGGCGCCACCGTCACCGTCGACATCCCGCAACCGGCGGACGCCGCCCCGACACTGCAAGTACCGATCGGCGCCTTGTTCGACGCGGGCGCGGGCCCCGGCGTATGGGTAGTGAACGGCACACCGGCACAGGTGGCGCGCCGGCCTGTAGCGGTGCATGGCCTAAGCGACGACGTCGCGCGCGTGGCAGGCGACCTCCAGGCGGGCGAGCGCGTTGTGTCCCTGGGTGCGCATCTGCTGCATGAGGGCGAGCAGGTCAGGCTTGCCAGCCAAACCGCAGCCAGCGTCGCGGGAGCGCGCTGATGAGCGAAGGCCGCTTCAACCTGTCCGCGCTCGCGGTGCGCGAGCGCTCGATCACGCTGTTCCTGATTTTCCTGGTGTCTGTCGCGGGGATCCTCGCATTCTTTCAGCTGGGCCGCGCCGAAGACCCGCCCTTCACCATCAAGCAGATGACCGTCGTCACCGCTTGGCCTGGCGCGACCGCGCAGGAAATGCAGGACCAGGTCGCAGAACCCCTGGAAAAGCGGCTGCAGGAGTTGCGATGGTACGACCGGACCGAGACCTTCACGCGTCCGGGACTGGCGTTCACCATGGTGTCGCTCCTGGACAGCACGCCGCCCAAAGCCGTGCAGGAAGAGTTCTATCAGGCGCGCAAGAAGCTCGCCGACGAGGCCAAACGCCTGCCTCCCGGCGTCGTCGGCCCCATGGTCAACGACGAATACGCGGACGTGACATTTGCGCTGTATGCGCTCAAGGCAAAGGGCGAGCCCCAGCGCCTGCTGGTGCGCGACGCGGAAGCGCTACGCCAGCAACTGCTTCACGTGCCAGGCGTCAAAAAGGTCAACATCATCGGTGAACAGCCCGAGCGCATCTTCGTGTCGTTTTCCCACGACCGTCTGGCCACGCTCGGCGTCGATCCGCAAGCCATTTTTGCCGCGCTCAATGCACAGAACGTCCTGACGCCTGCCGGCTCCATCGAAACCAAGGGGCCTCAGGTGTTCCTGCGCGTGGACGGCGCGTTCGACAGCCTGGACAAGATCCGCCAGACACCCATCATCGCGCAGGGACGCACGCTGAAGCTGGCCGACGTGGCGACCGTGGAACGCGGCTATGAAGACCCGGCCACCTTTCTGGTGCGCAACAACGGCGAACCGGCGCTGATCTTGGGCGTGGTCATGCGTGACGAATGGAATGGGCTGGACCTGGGCAGCGCGCTCGAGAAGGAAGTAGGCAAGATCAATGCCGCGTTGCCGCTAGGCATGAGCCTGACCAAGGTCACCGACCAGGCAGTCAACATCGGCGCGGCCGTGGATGAATTCATGGTCAAGTTCTTCGTCGCGCTGCTGGTCGTGATGCTGGTGTGCTTTATCAGCATGGGGTGGCGCGTGGGCGTCGTGGTGGCGGCCGCCGTGCCGCTGACCCTGGCGGCAGTGTTCGTGATCATGGCGGCCTCCGGCAAGAATTTCGACCGCATCACGCTCGGGTCACTGATCCTGGCATTGGGCTTGCTTGTGGACGACGCCATCATTGCCATCGAAATGATGGTGGTCAAGATGGAGGAAGGCTACAGCCGCATTGCGGCATCGGCGTACGCATGGAGCCACACAGCCGCCCCCATGCTGTCGGGCACGCTGGTCACGGCGGTCGGTTTCATGCCGAACGGGTTCGCCCGCTCGACTGCGGGCGAGTACACCAGCAATATGTTCTGGATCGTCGGCATTGCGTTGATTGCGTCGTGGGTGGTGGCGGTGGTCTTCACGCCTTACCTGGGCGTGAAGATGCTGCCGGACATCAAGAAGATCGAAGGCGGCCACCACGCCATCTACGATACCCGCCATTACAACCGGTTCCGGCGCCTGCTCCGGCGCGTCATTGGCCGCAAATGGCTGGTGGCGGGCGCGGTGGTCGCGGTCTTTGCGCTGGCCGTGGCCGGCATGGGACTGGTCAACAAGCAGTTCTTTCCCACTTCAGATCGGCCTGAAGTGCTCGTCGAAGTGCAAATGCCTTACGGCACGTCCATCGAACAGACGAGCCAGGCCACAGCGGCAGTCGAAGCGTGGCTTGCGACGCAGCCGGAGGCCCGGATCGTCACCGCGTACATCGGCCAAGGCGCGCCGCGCTTCTTTCTTGCCATGTCGCCGGAGCTGCCCGACCCATCATTCGCCAAGATCGTCATCCTGACGGGAAACGACAAGGAACGTGAATCCCTCAAGATCCGGCTTCGCCAGGCCATCGCGGACGGCTTGGCGCCGCAGGCGCAGGTCCGTGTCACGCAAATCGTGTTTGGCCCGCCCTCCCCGTTCCCGGTCGCCTATCGCATCATGGGTCCTGACGCCGACACCTTGCGCGCGATCGCCGCACGCGTCCAGTCCATCATGCGTGCGGATCCCATGATGCGCACCGTGAACACCGACTGGGGCGCGCGCGTTCCCGCCCTGCATTTCACGCTGGACCAGGACCGGCTTCAGGCGGTCGGACTGACCTCAAGTTCGGTGGCGCTGCAGTTGCAATTTCTGCTCAGTGGCGTGCCCCTGACGAATGTTCGCGAAGACATCCGCTCGGTGGAAGTAGTCGGGCGAGCGGCAGGCGATGTCCGTCTGGACCCGGCCAAGATCGCCGGCCTGACGCTGGTCGGTGCCGACGGCCAACGCGTGCCGCTGTCGCAAGTAGGCACGGTTCAAGTCCGCATGGAGGATCCCATCATGCGGCGCCGAGACCGCACGCCCACCATTACGGTGCGCGGCGACATCGCGGAAGGACTTCAGCCGCCTGACGTTTCAACCGCGATCCTCAAGCAGCTGCAACCGGTCATCAACGAATTGCCCGCGGGCTATCGCATCGAACAAGCCGGTTCCATCGAGGAATCCGCCAAGGCAAACGCCGCCTTGCTGCCGCTCTTTCCCCTGATGATTGCCGCGACCTTGCTCATCATCATCCTGCAGGTGAGATCCATCGCCGCCATGGTGATGGTGTTTGCGACCAGCCCGCTCGGCCTGATCGGTGTCGTGCCGACATTGCTTCTGTTCCAGCAGCCCTTCGGCATCAATGCGCTGGTCGGGCTGATCGCGCTATCCGGCATCCTGATGCGCAACACGCTGATACTGATCGGCCAGATCCACCAGAATGAACAGGAAGGCCTCGCGCCCTTCGACGCGGTGGTCGAGGCGACCGTGCAGCGGGCGCGGCCAGTCATCCTGACCGCGCTGGCCGCGATACTGGCTTTCATCCCATTGACGCACTCGGTGTTCTGGGGAACGCTGGCCTACACGCTGATCGGTGGCACGTTCGCAGGCACGATCATCACGCTGGTCTTCCTGCCCGCCATGTATTCAATCTGGTTCAAGATCCGTCCGGCCGGCGAGCGGGATGATCCTGAACCCTTGGCTTCCCGGGTAATGACCGGTTGATTCACGCCGCAGCCGGCGTGGCAACCGCCCGCCGGTGGCTTCACGACGAGGGGTTTCGCATGTACAGGAATCAACAGACGGGCTGGGCGGCCCAGCACAAGGCAGCACTCGATCGGCTTGCCGCAGGCGGAGGCAAGCCCGACATCGCCCGTCAAGATCAGATCGCCGGGATGACCGGGTTGCAGATCCTGCATGCCATGATGGCTGGGGAGCTGCCCTACCCGCCCATGAACGACACCATGAACATGACGCTGGCAGAAGCGGAATCTGGCTGGGCCGTGTTTATCGGCATTCCCGAGCTGCGGCATTGCAACCCGTTCGGCACCATCCATGGTGGCTGGTTCTCGGCCCTGCTGGATTCCGCGCTGGGTTGTGCAATCCAGAGCGCGCTCCCGCTGGGGCGGACTTACACGACGGTTGAACTCAGCGTCAACATCGTGCGCGCGGCATCGCCATCCACCGGCCCGCTTCGCGCGGCCGCCACGCTGGTGCACAACGGAAAGCAGCTCGCGACGGCGCAGGCGCGGGTAGAGGACGAAAACGGCAAGCTGTACGCGCATGCCAGCACCACGTGCGTTGTCTTCGACCGGCGGGGATAGCAGGGCGATGGGACCGGGCCTGACGCCTGGCCCGCGCTAGCGGCGCGCCAACGCGCCCCTGCGACAGAACGCCGCACGCGTTTCCAATCCGTCAGAATGCGTGAGGTTCTGTAATAGAATCCCGCCCATGCCTACTCACCGGGACTCTGCGCAAAAGCCCCGCGGCCTGCCCTGGCGGTTTCTCGTCTGCCTGGCAATGGCCGCTTTTGTGCTGCGCGCCCTGATCCCGAGCGGCTTCATGGCGGCGCCGTCCACGACGTCGCTGATGCTCTCGTTGTGCGAAGCCGGTGGCGCGATCAGCGTGACCTTCGACCTGCCGGCAGAGCCGAAGTCCAAGCATGCGGCAA
>JAEYVD010000683.1 GCA_023432075.1 Pseudomonadota bacterium
AGACGTATCTGAAGCGCAAGGAGCCGGGCAGTTACGCCTCGCTGGGCGTGGGCAGTCCGCACCATCTGGCGATGGAATTGTTCATGGAAACGATCGGGGGACGCGCGACAGCCGTGCCGTACAAGGGGACGCCGCCCGCGCTGCAGGATGTCGCCGCCGGCGTGGTGCCCTTGATGATGGCGGACCTGGCCGCCGCGCGGCCGCTGATCCAGGCGGGCAGGCTGCATGCCATCGCGGTGCCGTCCGCCACGCGATCCGGGAACCTGGCTGAGGTGCCGACCTTTGCCGAGGCGGGCGGCCCGGTTTTCGAGGCGGCAGCCTGGCAGGGCGTGGTGGCCCCGGCCGGCACGCCGGCGCCTGTGGTGGAGACGCTCAGCCGCGCGATCCGGCAAGCGCTGGCATCGCCGGACGTGGTCAAGCAGCTTACCTTGCAGGGCATGGAACCGGCAGGCAGCACGCCGCAGGCGTTCCAGGTCTACGCGCGGCAGGAGCACGCGCGCTGGGGCGCGGTCATCCAGGGCAAGGGGCTGTCGGCCGAGTGAGCGCATGGGGTAACAGCCGCCGCAAGGTGTAACGTGGGGCGCGCACGCCGCGGCCGCGGGCGTACGATAAAACGACGAGCATCCAGCCCGGTCTCCGGGCGAGGAGACTGCCATGTCTTTGATCGTAGCTGCCCGCTTCGAGGGCTTTGAGACCGCCAAGGCCGCCGCCAGCCGCCTGGCCACCAGCGGCTTTCCCGACTGGGATATCCACACCTTCTACGTCAACCCCGCCGGCGAGCACGGACGCTTTCCCTATGGGGGCGACCGGCGTTCCGATCCGGATGCCGGACGTGCCGACATGGGCGCCTACCTGGGCGCGGGCGGCGTGGGGGCGGTGTTCGCGGTGTTCGGCGGCTTCGTCGCGGCCGAACTCAGCGAGTCCACGGCGGCGATCCTGGCCGCGGCGGGCGTGGGCGCCTATCTCGGGTCGCTGTTCGGCGCGCTGTGGGTGACGGGGCACGGCACCACCCAGCACGGCCACTTCAATCCCGATTCCCATGCCGAGATCCGCCAGGCCGGCGTCATGGTCGCCGTGCGCGTCCGGCCCCAGCGCGAGATGCTGGCGTGCCGCATCCTGCGCGATGCCGGCGGCGCCGACGTGGAACATGCCAACGGCCGCTGGCGCAATAACCATTGGGAAGACTTCGACCCGCTATCACTGCCGCAGCGCGAGCCGGGCTTTGGTTGATGTCGGGGTGGAGGGCGATTTGCTGCAACGGTGTCTGACACCTGGTGAGACACCGTCCGCGCGCGCAGGCGTCTGATCAATCAGGCGCGGGGATCGGCGCCTTGCGGCTGCGCTGCGCCGTTGCGGCGCAGCCGGCGGACGCGATGATGATCCCGCAAATTGCCAGCCATTGCGTCTGGGACAGGTGCTCGTTGAGCACCACTACCCCGGCCAGCGCGCCCATTGCGGGCTCCATGCTGAGCAGCACGCCGAAGGTCTTTTGCGGCAGCCGCCGCAGTGCCACCATTTCCAGCGAATAGGGCAGCGCGCTGGACAGGATGCCGACGGCCACGCCGGCCAGGATCAGTTTGGGATCCAGCAGCGCCATGCCCGCATGCGCCGCGCCGACGGGCAGGGCCACCATCGTGGCCGCCAAGAGGCCCAGCGACGTGGCCTGTCCGCCATGCACGTTTCCGGCCATCTTGCCGAAGATGATGTACAGCGCCCAGCACACGGCAGCGCCCAGGGCGTACGCGATGCCTTGCGGATCGAGGTCGTGCACGGACTGCCCGGTGGGGATCAGCAGGATCAGGCCGGCCAGCGCGCAGGCGATCCAGACGAAGTCGATGGCGCGCCGCGACAGCACCACGGCCAGCGTCAGCGGCCCGGTGAATTCGATGGCGATGGCAATGCCCAGCGGCAGGGTCTTGAGCGCCATGTAGAACAGCAGGTTCATGCACGCCAGCGTCACGCCATATAGGGCGATCTTCGCGGCGTTGCGGCGCGTGAGCGGAAAGCGCCACGGCCGCCAGAAGGCCAGCAGGATGATGGCGCCGATGACGATGCGATACGCGGTGGTGCCTTGCGCGCCCACTTCGGGAAACAGCGATTTCGCGAACGACGTGCCCACGCACAAGGAGGCCATGGCGCCGATCAGCGACAGGGTGGGCAGCAGGGTGGACGTGGCGCGGGAATGTCCGTTGTTCAAGGTGGCGGCGGTCATGGAAGGCTGAGAGTGTGCAATGGCGTCGTCGGTTCAGGCAGGCGAATGGGTGGTCAGGGCTGTGGATGCATTGCCGTGGAAATCAGCACGTAGATCGCCAGCCCGAACATGATTGCGCCGAGCAGCCCCTGCTGCATGCGCAGGAACCAGGGGTTGCGCCCGACCCAGCCGCGGATGCGCGATGCGCCGTACGCAAAGCAGCTGCCGTAGGGCAGGCTGAGCGCCTTCATCGTGACGCCCAGCACCAGCATCTGAATCCAGACCGGTCCGTTGTCCGGCGAGGTGAACTGCGGCAGGAAGGCGATCATGAAAAGCAGCACCTTCGGGTTCAGCAGATTGGTGATGAAGCCCTGCCAGAAGGCGTCGCGCGCGTCGCCCGGCCGGACCGCCAGCGACACTTCGGCGGCGTTCGCGCACCGGATCATCGCCTTGATGCCCAGGTAGCCCAGGTACAAGCCGCCCGCCGCTTTGATGCCGACGAACAGCGTGGGAAAGGTGCGCAGCACCGACGCCAGCCCCAGCACCACGGCGGGCACCTGGATGAACCCGGCCGCCACGTTGCCCAGCACGCTTTGGAAGGCGGGGCGGAATCCCTGCGTCATGCCCCGCGACAGCGTGAGCGCCATGTCCGGGCCGGGCGTAAGCTTCAAGGCCGCGTCGGCGGCCAGGAACAGCAGGAAAAGCTGGAGTGAGGGCATTGCAGGGTGCAGCGTGAAAAATCCCGCGAGGCGGGCGGAGGGCTCCCAGTGTAAGCAAGGGGCCTGAATAATTCCTGCGTCCCGCCGGCCCGAAATGAAGTTTCCCGTCGAAATCGCGAAGGATTGCATCGCCGCCCCGATTAGAATCCTCGATTAGCCTTTCCCGCGCCATCCTGGGCGCCATTTCCCCGCGTCCCGAGCGCCCCATGGAACTAGACGATTTCGACCTGCAGATCCTGCAAAGCCTGCAGGAAGACAATCAGCGCACCAGCCAGGACGTCGCGCAACGCGTGAACCTGTCGCCGGTATCCTGCCTGCGCCGCATGAAGCGGTTGCGCGAGGCCAAGGTGGTGACGGCGGATGTCTCCGTCGTCGACCCCGCCGCCGTGGGCCGCGGCATCACGATGGTCGTGCTGGTGTCGCTGGAAAGCGAACGCGCCGACAAACTCGACCAGTTCAAGCGCGCCATGCAGAACGCGCCCGAAATCATGCAATGCCTGTCGGTGACCGGCGAGGTCGATTTCGTGCTGACGCTCACCATGCGCGACATGGCCGAATACGAGGTGTTCGCGCAGCGTTACTTCTGGGGCAATCCGAACGTGAAGCGGTTCTCGACGCTGGTGGTGATGAGCCGGGTGAAGAATGGGTTAACGGTGCCGGTGATGGCTGGCGCCTGAACCGGCCGCTCTAGCCCCTGACGGCTGGCCGCCGTCCTGGCTGCCGGTTGACGCGTGGCGGGGCCTTTGCGGGTCGGCCGGCCGGGCCGCGAAGATCGCACGGCCAACCTCTTCCGAAACACTGCGCAAGTGCAAGTCCCGCTGCGGAAAGGGGATCTGGATGCCCGCGTCCCGTAGCGTGTCGTACATCCGCGCCAGCATGTCGCTGCGGATCTCGATCCACCGGTCGAAGTCGTAGGTCCACGCGCGCAAGCTGAAATCCAGCGTGCTGGCGCCAAAGCCCATGAAGAGCACCATCGGCGCAGGCTCCGTGACCACGCCCGGCGTCTGCCGCGCGACGTCGTCCAGCAGCGCGAGCACCTGCCGCGGGTCGGTGCC
>JAEYVD010000715.1 GCA_023432075.1 Pseudomonadota bacterium
CGCATTCGGTGGAAGACCGCGAAAAGCTCGCGCAGTGGATGGCGCCGATGCTGCGCAGCGACTTCCCCGCGATCCGCAGCCGCCTGTCGCGCCTTGAGAACGGGCCGCCGGTCGGCTACCAGGTGCAATTCCGCGTCAGTGGCGACAAGATCCCCGAGGTGCGGGCGGTGGCCGAAAAGGTGGCTGCCGAGGTGCGCGCCGACAAGCGCTCGGCCAACGTGCAGTTCGACTGGGACGAGCCGTCGGAACGCTCGGTGCGGTTCGAGGTCAACCAGCAGAAGGCGCGTGAACTGGGCATCAGCTCCAGCGACATCTCCAGCTTCCTGGCGATGACGCTGTCGGGCTACACCGTGACGCAGTACCGCGAACGCGACAAGCTCATCAACGTCAGCCTGCGCGCCCCGCGCGAAGAACGGGTCGACCCGGCACGCCTTGCCACGTTGTCGATGCCCACGGCGAACGGTCCCGTGCCGCTGGGCAGCATCGGCCAGGTCCGCAACGACCTCGAGTACGGCGTCATCTGGGAGCGCGACCGCCAGCCCACCATCACCGTCCAGGCCGACGTGACCGGCGGCGCGCAAGGCATCGACGTCACGCGCGCCATCGACAAGAAGCTGGACGCGCTGCGCGCCGAGCTGCCTGTGGGCTTTCGCATCGAAGTCGGCGGACCGGTGGAGGAAAGCGCCAAGGGCCAGACATCCATCAACGCGCAGATGCCCTTGATGGCGGTGGCCGTGCTGACGCTGCTGATGGTGCAGCTGCAAAGCTTTGCCCGCGTCCTGATGGTGGTGCTGACCGCGCCGCTGGGCCTGATCGGCGTCGTGGCCGCCCTGCTGCTGTTCGGCAAGCCCTTCGGCTTTGTCGCAATGCTGGGGGTGATCGCCATGTTCGGCATCATCATGCGCAACTCGGTCATACTGGTGGACCAGATCGAGCAGGACATCCGCGCGGGCCACAAGCGCGTGGACGCCATCGTCGGCGCCACGGTGCGGCGTTTCCGGCCGATTACGCTGACCGCGGCCGCCGCCGTGCTGGCGCTGATCCCGCTGCTGCGCAGCAACTTCTTCGGCCCGATGGCGACGGCCCTGATGGGCGGCATCACCATCGCCACGGTGCTGACGCTGTTCTTCCTGCCCGCGCTCTATGCCGCGTGGTTCCGTGTGAAGCACGACGAACGCGACGAGCCGGAAGGCGTGCCGCCCGGCGCCAACGCGGGCGACACGGTGGAACAAGGAGCCTGACCATGCGCATCCCCTTTACTTTCCGACGCGGGCGGTTCGCGGCGCTGCCGCTGGTGCTGGCGCTAGGCGGCTGCGCCTTCGCGCCGGACAGCAAACCGCCCGCCATGGCGCAACCTGCGCAATATGGCGTCGAGGCAGCGCCCCCCGCGGGCGCCACCGCACAAGGCGTCGCGCAGCGCTTCGAACGCGGCGCGCACCCCGTGCCGCAGTGGTGGAAGCGCTACGGCTCCGCGGCGCTGAACGCACTGGTCGAGGAAGGCCTGGCCAACAGCCCCGACCTGGCCGCCGCCGAACGCAACCTTGCCGGCGCGCGCGAGCAATTGCGCGGGCAGGTCAATTCCTCGTTGCTGCCTTCGGTGGACGCGGGCGCCAGCGCCACGCGCAACCGCGCGCTGACGATGCCCGAGCTGCCCGAACCCACGGCGCTGTTTAACGTCTTCACGGGCCAGGTGCAGGCCAGCTACAACCTTGACCTATTCGGCGCGGCCCGCTTTGCCAACACCTCGCTGGCGGCGCAGGTCGCGCAGCAGGCGTATCAACTGGAAGCCGCCCGGCGCTCGCTCGCGGCCAACATCGTCACTGGCGCGATCACCTCGGCCGCGCTGGCCGAACGCGTGGCGCTGACGGAAAAGCAGGCGGTGCTGCTGCGTCAGGTGGCGCATGACACGCAACGCCGCTATGAATTTGGCTCTGCCACGCAGAACGACGCGCTGGCCGCTGACCAGGACGCCGCCACGCTGGAGGCGTCCTTGCCCGGACTGCGCGCGCGATGGCACGCCACGCGTCACGCGCTTGCCGTGCTGCTGGGCCGCAGTCCGGACCAGGCGCCTGCCGACCTGGCCTTCAACACCCTGGCCGTGCCCGAGGCGGTGCCCGTGGTGGTGCCATCGGAACTGCTGGCGTCGCGGCCGGACATCCGGGTCGCCAAGGCGGCGCTTGAGGCCGCCGCGGCCGACGTGGGCCTGGCGACCGCGCAGATGTTTCCCAGCCTTTCGCTGTCGGCGTCCATGGGTAAGGGCGGATTCGCTTGGGCCGATGCCTTGTCAGGCGGCGGTTCGATCTGGGCCATTGGCGCGTCGCTGACGCAGCCAATCTTTCATGGCGGGCAGTTGCTGGCCGAACGCAGCGCCGCGAAAGAACGGTACGAGGCCGCCGTCCTGCAATACAAGCAGACCGTGCTGACCGCGTTTCGTGATGTGGCCGACACGCTGTCGCGCCTGGATGCGGGCGGACAGGCGCTGGCGTCGGCGGAAGCCTCGCGGCGCGCGGCCGAACAGTCCTACCGGAACACGGCCAGCCGGGTGAAATTGGGCGCGCTGGCGCCCTACACCCAATACGCCGCCGAACAGCATTACGTGGCCGCGCGTCTGCGCGAGCTGGAATACGCCAACAGCCGCATGACGGAAACGGCGGCGCTGTTCCAGGCGATGGGGTCGCCCGCCAGCGCCGCGCCGCAGAGGTAGCGATCGCGCGCGCCGGACCGTCCGGCGCGTCAGCCCTTCTTGAAGAGGCGCTTGACCAGGCTCACCACGCCCAGCACGACCGCGCCCGCGACGATGCCGAACAGGGCGTTGAGCAGCGTGGCGACAAGCGCGTGCACGACGCCGCCCCCACCCACCGCGGCTGCGGCGTGTTCGATGGCCGCATACACGGGCGGGATGCCGTGGGTCAGGATGGCGCCGCCGACCATGAACATCGCAGCCGTGCCCACCACGGACAGGGTCTTCATCAGGTAAGGCGCGGCGGCCACGATCCGCTCGCCCAGCCAGGCCACCGCGCGCGATGACTTCTGGCTCAGGTGCAAGCCCAGGTCATCGAGCTTGACGATGCCGGCGACCAGGCCGTAGACGCCTACCGTCATTGCGATGGCAATGATGGACAGCACCGCGACCTGGCGCGTGAAGTCGGCGCCCGCCACCGCGCCCAGGCTGATGACGATGATTTCCGCCGACAGGATGAAGTCGGTGCGCACCGCGCCTTTGATCTTGGCTTTTTCAAACGCCACCATGTCGACCGACTGGTTCTGCAGCGCCTCGGCGCGCGCGGCGTGATGTCCCTCGGGCGATTCGCCATGCGACAGGAACTTGTGCGCCAGCTTCTCGACGCCTTCGTAGCAAAGAAACGCGCCGCCCAGCATCAGGAGCGGCGTGATCGCCCAGGGCGCGAACGCGCTGATGAGCAGCGCCGCGGGCACCAGGATCAGCTTGTTGACGAAAGAGCCCTTGGCCACCGCCCAGACCACGGGCAACTCGCGGTTGACGGGCACGCCGCTGACCTGCTGGGCGTTGAGCGCCAGGTCGTCGCCCAGCACGCCCGCCGTCTTCTTGGCGGCCACCTTCGTCATGACGGAAACGTCATCCAGGATGGTGGCGATATCGTCGAACAACGCGAA
>JAEYVD010000764.1 GCA_023432075.1 Pseudomonadota bacterium
TTGCCGACCTTGTAGTCGGCATCGTTGCGCGTCTTGGCCGCGTCGTGGGAGGCTTCGGCCTTCTCCTTCGCGGCCTTGGCGTCGGCCTTGGCCTTGTCGCGCGTGGCTTCGGCCTGCTTCTGGCACACGTCCTTGGCATTGCCCTTCATGCCGTCGCATTGCTTCTTGTCCATTTTGTATTGGTTGTCGATCTGATCGTTCGTGCGAACGCCGGTCGTGCCCGTCTGCGCGGAGGCCTGGAATGCCAGGACGGAAAAGCACAGGGCAAAAGCGGGGCAAATCGTTTTGGACAGCTTCATGACTGACTCCTTGGGTAAGTGGTCCGGAAGTTGGCGGACCCGACTACCCCTAGAGCAAGTGCCGTGCCCAGGATTTCCGGGCATGGCGCTTGCGCAGGAACCCCTGACCATCCGCGATTCAGGATGGCGCGCATCAAGGAGATCATTCATGACGACCCCACACGATCAGCAACCCACCAAGTCCAAAGCCAACACGCCCAAGGACGATACGGAAGCGGCGAACCAGAGCGGTCAGTTTGGCGCGGACAAACTAACCGATAAGGATCAGCCTTACAAGCGGGAATCGGACAAGGCGCCGAACCGCAAGGGCCCGGCGTACGAAGAGGGCGGGCAATACCCGGGCAAGCGGCCCGGCGGGAATTGACGGAAAAGCGGGGAGGGGCGAATCGGCTTGCTGGACGCGGTATCAGCGGGCGGGTTCGCCACCGTTGCGCACCGGATCGGGCGCATCGTGCGATAGACCGGCTTCGTCCGCGTCCGTGATGCGATCCGTGGCGACATCCGCGCCATCGTCATCCCGGAAGTCGGGCTCAACGCTTTCACGTTCGCCGGTGGCCTGGGAGTCGCTGTCAGTATGTCTGCGATCCCGCGGCAGGTCGCTGGCCGAGTCTGAGGAGTCGCTGGGGCCCAGGTCGGGCCGGCCGCTTTCGTCGAGATTCACATCAGTGTCTGGAATACGGGGCATGGCAATCTCCAAAAATTGGGCGAAGCGGCATCGGATGGGTGGGTTGGCGCTGCACCAGGTAAGGGACAGGCAGCAAGCGCCATGCCGCCGGTCCGATTTGATGAGAGTGCAGGCAGGTAGGTATGGAAGTTGCTCCCTGAATGGAAAATTTTCCCTGGGAGATTGTCATGTCCTTGATTGTCGCAGCACGGTTCCAGACCTTCGACGAAGCCACGCTGGCCGCCCAGAAGCTGTTTGCCGAGGGCTATACCGAGGACGACATCCACACTTTCTACGTAAGCATCGCCGGGGAGCATGGGCGCTTTCCGCTTGGGGGCGACCGTATCGCGGACCCGGATGCCAAAGGCGGGCATTTTGGCGCGGTGGCCGGCGCGTCGCTGCTGGGCCTGGTGTTTGCGTTGGTGGCGGGGCTGGTCGCCGCACAACTGGCCGCCTCCATCTTCATCACCATTGCCGCTGCGGGGGTGGGCGCCTACATCGGGGCGCTGGCGGGCGCCATGTGGGTGATCGGCCGCAAGAAACGGGTGCGCACCGCGCCCGATGAGCCCGAGAAATCGCACCCCCCGGTGCGCCAGGCCGGCGTCATGCTGGCGCTCCATGTGGATCTTGGCCGAGAGCAGCAGGCGCGTCAGATCTTGCGCGCGGCGGGCGGCACGGATATCGAGAGGGCCAATGGCCGCTGGCAGGACGGTAAATGGCAGGATTTCGATCCGCTGGAGCCGCCGCGCCGTGTTCAAGCCCCCACTACGGCCAATTGAACTTGGCCGGGTTATGCACGGAGACAGCACCATGAAGCCATCTATCAAATCGTCACTGGCGGCGCTGGCCGCAGCGATCGTGTTCACGGGCCCGGGCCCGTTAAGCCACGCCGCGGAGCTGGACGCCTCGGACGCCCGATTCCTGCAGGCCGCCTCGGGCGGTGGAATTTTCGAAGTGCAGGCTGCCGAGCTGGCCGGCAAGCGCGCAAAGGACGCGCAGGTGCGCGCGTTTGCGGTCAAGATGATCGAACAGCACACGGCGGTCAACAAGCAAATCCGCGCGTTGGCCGCTGCCAAGAACGTCTCGCTGCCCGATCAGCCGGCCGAACCTGATCGCGCCACCCTGCACGAATTGAGCAGCAGGACGGGTGCCGAGTTCGACCAGCTGTATATCCAGAAAGCTGCGGTGGACGCGCACGTGACGGCCAACCGACTGTTCGAGACGGCCGCGAAGGAATCAGAGGACGCACAGGTGCGCGAGTTTGCGGCGCGCACCTTGCCGATGCTCAGCGATCACTACGCAATGAGCCGAGCGCTTGGCCGCGAGCCCGCCGCCAATGGCGACAAAATACACCCCGCGCCCAAGGGCGAAGCACCGCCAGTGTCCCCGGCGTCGCGCGCCGCGCCGGCCTCGGTGGTGCCGGAGAAGTGATGGTGGGCAAGTGATGGCCGACAAGCGATGGCCGAAACAAGCGGGCGCCGCGTTGTCACGCGAATTCAGTCGCCCGCGCTGCCGGTGATCGGCAGGACGATGCCGGTGATGTAGCTCGAGCATTCGGGGGATGCCAGAAAGACATAGGCGGGCGATATCTCTTCGGGCTGCGCGGGCCGTCCCAGATCGGTCTTTTCACCGAATGACTTGATGTCTTCGGCGCTCCGGTCGGCCGGATTCAGCGGCGTCCAGACGGGACCGGGCGCCACCGCGTTTACGCGGATGCCCTTATCGGCCAGATTCGAGGCCAACGACCGGGTGAATGCGTGGATGGCGCCCTTTGTCGAAGAATAGTCCAGCAGCTTGCCGCTGCCGTTCAGGCCCGTCACCGATCCCGTATTGATGATGGCGCTGCCGGGCTTCAAGTGCGCCAGCGCGGCGCGCGCCATATAGAAATAGGCGCTGATGTTGGTGCGCAGCGTCTTGTCCCACTTCTCGTCGCTGATTTCCGGCAGCGTATCGGTGTGCTGCTGGTAGGCAGCGTTATTGACCAGGATGTCGAGCTTGCCGAAGTGCTTGACCACCTGCGCCACGGCCTCGTTGCAGAAAGCGGAATGCTGGACATCGCCCGGAATAAGCAGGCATTGGCGGCCTTCGGCCTGCACGGCGCGGCTGGTTTCCTTGGCATCTTCGTGTTCGTCGAGGTACATCACCGCCACGTCCGCGCCTTCGCGCGCAAACAGGACGGCAACGGCGCGGCCGATGCCGGAGTCTGCGCCGGTGATGATTGCCACCTTGTCTTGCAGCTTGCCGCTGCCCTTGTAGCCGGGGGCTTGGTACTGCGGTTTGAGCACCATGTCGGCTTCAACGCCTGGCTGCTCGTCCAGGTGCTGTCCGGGCATGGGCGGGGTGGGGTGAGGGCGGTCGCCGGTCTGGGCGCTCTTGGGGGTGCTCATGTGTTCTCCCATTGGGCGGCGCGGGATGCGCCTTGCAATGGGCTTCGAGCAAACGCCGTTCCCGGCGACCGCGCGGGAACGTCCTACTGGCGGCCGACAATGACGCCGAGCAGAAAGGCCGCGCCCGCCGCCAGCCCGACCGCTTGCCAAGGACGCGCGTGGATGTAGTCCTCGGTGCAGTCCAGGGTTTCGCGCATGAGGTCATGGGCGTTGTCGGAGGCTTCGCGCAGGCTCTGGCGCGTCGCTTGCAACTGGTCGTTCAGGCGCGCCTTCAGGGCTTCAAGGTCCGTTGCCGAACTGTCGCTGAGCGTGGCTTCCAGCTCGTCGATCCAGCTTTCCGGATGCCGCGAGCGCCTGTAGGCGCCGCGATTGTCGGGGCCGTTCTCGGGGAAGTCGGAAGGCATGGGGGTATTCGTCGTGGCCATCGAA
>JAEYVD010000771.1 GCA_023432075.1 Pseudomonadota bacterium
GTACTTCGAGGCCGTCTTTGACCGGATTGGCGACGTGCCGACGGTCCTGCAGGATTTTCCGTTTTCCACGGGCACCTGGATGTCGGTGCCGGTGATGGGCCAGTTGATCGAGCGGCATCCGCAGATCCAGGCGGTCAAGGAAGAGGACCTGCCCAGCATCACCAAGATCACCAAGCTGCGCGCCCTGCCCGGCCGCCGTGTCGCCATCCTGACCGGAAACAACGCGATGTTCCTGCCGCTGGAGATGGGCCGCGGCATCGACGGGCCTATGGCCGGGTTCTCGCATCCCGAGATGCTGAGCCAGGTCTACACCCTGTACACGGCGGGCCGGATCGACGAGGCCCATGCGGTGTTCGACCGTTACCTGCCTTTGCTCAGCTACGAGAACCAGAGCCAGTGGGGCGTGGCGGTGCGCAAGGAGATCATGAAGCGCCGAGGCGCCATCAAGCATGCGGGCATGCGCCGGCCGGGTCCCAAGCTGGACGCCACCGACCATGCCGAGATCGATCTGCTGCTCGATCGCCTCAAGCGCAGCCTGGCAGACGCGCAATAACCGTCATTCCCGAATCGCCGCGCCCCGCGCGGCGATTCGGTTATCCACCGCAGTACCGAACATCAAAAAACCATAAGCAAGGAGACAACATGTTCAAGAGCACCAAGCAGGGCATTGCGTACGCATGCGCGGGACTGATCGCGATGGCGGCATCGTCGGGCGCGGGCGCGGCTGAAAACTGGCCGACCAAACCCATCCGCATGGTCATTCCGTTCTCGGCGGGCGGCAACACCGACGTCGTGGCCCGGCTGATTGCCCCGCACATCGAGAAGGCGGTGGGCCAGCCCGTGGTGGTGGAAAACCGGCCTGGCGCGGCGGGCAACATTGCCGCGGACTTCGTGGCGCGCGCCGATGCCGACGGCTACACGCTGTTGATGGGCACGGTGGGCACGCAGGCCATCAACTACAGCATCTACAAGGACATCCGGTTCAAGCCGGCGGATTTTGCGCCGATCACCCTGGTGGCTTCCGTGCCCAACGTACTGGCGGTGACGGCCAGCCTGCCGGTCAAGTCGGTGCAGGAATTGATCGCGTACGGCAAGAAGAACCCGGGCAAGCTGAGCTTTGCCTCTAGCGGCGCGGGCAGTTCGATTCATCTGTCGGGAGAGATGTTCAAGTCGCGCACCGGCGTGGACATGGTGCATGTGCCGTACAAGGGCAGCGCCGCCGCGGTGACGGACCTCGTTGGCGGCCAAGTGCATCTGATGTTCGACAACCTGCCGACGTCCCTGCCCTTCATCAAGAACGGCACGCTGCGCGCGTTGGCGGTGACCAGCGCCGAACGCAGCACCAACCTGCCCGACGTGCCCACCATGGCCGAGGCCGGTGTGCCCAATTTCGAGGCGGGCTCGTGGTTTGGCGTGCTGGCCCCGGCCGGAACGCCGGCGCCCATCGTGAACAAGATCGATCAAGCCATCGAGAAGGCCATGGCCGACCCCGAGATGCAAAAGCGCGTCGTCGAACTGGGCGCCGTGCCCACGGTCAAGGGGCCCGCGGAATTCAACGCCTTCATCGGCACCGAGATCGAAAAATGGAAAGCCGTGGTGCAAGCCGCCGGCGCTTCCGCCAACTGACGCCCTACATTCACGCCTAGCGAGCCGGCCATGCCCGACGATGACCTCAAAGCCTCTTTGCGCGCCGCCTTCCAGGGGCGCGTGCTGGACGACGCCGACACCCTGGCGCCGCACCTGACCGACTACCGCAAGCGGTGGACGGGCCGCACCCTGGCGCTTGCGCAGCCCGACAGCACCGAGGACGTCGCCAAGCTGGTGCGCTGGTGCCGCGAGCGGCGCGTCGCCATCTATCCGCAAGGGGGCAATACGGGCCTCGTCGGCGGCAGCGTGCCGGACGGCGGCGGGCACAGCATCGTGCTGTCGCTGGCCCGCATGAGCGCCATCCTGGATGTGGACCGCTACAACAACACGTTGACGGCGCAGGCGGGCGCGGTGCTTGCCACCGTGCAGGAGGCAGCCGCCCAGACGGACCGGCTGTTTCCGCTGAGCCTGGGGGCCGAAGGCAGCTGCACGCTGGGCGGCAATCTGGCCACCAACGCTGGCGGCATCCAGGTGCTGCGCTATGGCAACGCGCGCGACCTGTGCCTGGGCCTGGAAGTGGTGACCCCCGACGGGCAGATCTGGAACGGATTGCGCGGCCTGCGCAAGGACAACACCGGGTACGACCTGAAGCAGCTGTTCATCGGCGCGGAAGGGACGCTGGGCATCATCACGGCAGCCACCGTCAAGCTGTACCCGCGCCCCGCCGCGCAGATGACCGCCTTCGCGGCCGTGCCGGACCCGCAGAGCGCGGTGCGGCTGCTGTCGCTGGCGCAGTCGTATCTGCCGGCCAGCCTGACGGCCTTCGAACTGATCAGCGGCCCAGCGGTGGAGCTGGTCCTGCAACACACGCCGGGCGTGCGCAGTCCCCTGCCCGCCAAGGCGCCGTATTACGTGCTGCTGGAATCCAGCGATGCCGAAAGCGAGGCGCATGCCACGGAGCGCTTCCAGGCCTTGATGGAGGCGGCCTTCGAAGCCGGCATCGTCACCGATGCGGCCATTGCGTCCACCTTGGCGCAATCGGCCTCCTTCTGGCAGATTCGGCATCACCTGCCCGAAGCGCAGGCCATCGACGGCGAGAACATCAAGCATGACATCTCGCTGCCGATCTCGCGCATCGGCGAATTCATCGACGCCGCCGAAGTGGCCGTGCATGGCGTGCTGCCGGGCGCGCGCATTTTCGTGTTCGGCCACGTCGGCGACGGCAACCTGCACTACAACGTGTCGACGCCGCCCGGCGCGGACGCTCAGGCCTATCAGGCCATGCGCGCGTCGGAGAAGGCCGTGTCGACGGCGGTATACGACGTGGTGGCGCGCATGAACGGGTCGATTTCAGCCGAGCATGGCGTGGGGCAGTTGCGAGTGGGTTCGATCGCCCGCTACAAGCCGGCCGCCGAGATGGCGATGATGGCGGGCATCAAACGCCTGTTCGACCCCTTGAATCTGTTCAACCCGGGGCGGGTGATCGCCGCGCAGTGAACACTCGCGCGCGCCCGCCCCGTGCGAACGTTCAGGGCGTGATCTTCGTGCCCAGCACGGCTAGAAACTGCGCCATCCACGCCGGATGCGCCGGCCAGGCAGGCGCCGACACGAGGTTGCCGTCGGTGTAGGCTTGGTCGACAGCGATCTCGGCATAGGTGCCGCCGGCCAGGCGGACCTCGGGCGCGCATGCCGGGTACGCCGAGCAGGTGCGGCCCTTCAACACGCCGGCCGCGGCCAGGATCTGCGCGCCGTGGCACACCGCGGCGATGGGCTTGTTGGCCTTGTCGAATTCACGCACGATATCCAGCACCTTTTCATTCAGGCGCAGGTATTCGGGCGCGCGTCCG
>JAEYVD010000850.1 GCA_023432075.1 Pseudomonadota bacterium
CGCAAAGCGGGGGGCATCGGGATGCGGGCTTGCCGGACACCGGGCGCCGCCGGATGCTGTTGAATGCCGGTGCGCTGTGCCTTTCGGGGTTCGGCCTGGCGGGCTGCGCTGGTGGCCGGCAACCCACGCCATCCGCGGCGCCCAACCGTCCCCCCGCGCCCCCGCCTTCGCACGCGAAACCCTCGGCCACCGCTGTGCCGGCGCTTCGCCCCGGCGCAAAGGTCGCCATCGTGGCGCCCGCATCGGCCGCGCCGAACGCCAGCGACCTTGCTGCGGAGTGGCTACAAGACCGGGGCTTTTTTCCGCTGGTCATGCCGGCGTCTCGCACGCGGCTGGATGCCCCCTACGAATACCTGGCGGGCACAGACGCGCAGCGGCTGGACGACCTGCATGCGGCGTTCGCCGCGCCGGACATCGGTGCGGTGTGGTGCCTGCAAGGCGGTTTCGGTTCATGGCGTTTACTGGACAGACTCGATTACGGGCTGCTGCGCCAGCACCCCAAACCCTTCATCGGTTACAGCGACATCACGGCCCTGCATCTGGCCATCCAACGTCACGCCGGCTTTGTCACGTTTCATGGGCCGATGCTGGCGCAGGATCTGGTCGCGGGCAAGGATGAACCCACTGAATCCCATCTGCTGGCCATGCTTGGCGGCCAGATCGGGGAGGGCGCGTGGATCCAGCCGCCCCCGTATATCCGGCCGGTGGAATTGGTGGGCGGCACCGCTAGCGGGCGGCTGGTCGGGGGGAACCTTGCGCTCATTGCCGCGCTGATCGGTTCCCGGCATGAGATCGACACGCGCGATTCGATTCTGTTTTTCGAGGACGTCAACGAAGCGCTGCCGCGCGTGGATCGGCTACTGAGCCAATTGGCGGCCGCCGGCAAGTTCGACGGCGTCAAGGGCGTCGTCGTGGGCAATTTCACCCGCATCATCGGTACGAATCTGGACGATGCGCAGGCGCAGAGCCTGTTGCATCCGCTGATACTCGAACAGTTCGGCGCCCGAGGCATTCCCGTGCTGGCCGGCTGGCCCAGCGGACATGGCGATCCGAATCTGACCCTGCCACTTGGGGCGCGCGTCACACTCGACACCCGTCAAGCCGCGCTGCGGTTGGATCAGGCAGTGATTCGTCCGTCTGGCGGATAACCCTCGATTTGTCTCATTAATAGCGCAAAAATTAAAATAACGCGTTATTAAAGATTCACCCGGTAACTGCCGATTGCCTCATTAATAGTGCATTATGCGGATCTAAGCACTATTATTGCGTCATGAAAAAGAAGATCGAACCCAGTTTCGAGGCAGCCGAAGCCTTGGCTCGCCTGGGTGCGCGCATCCGTACCGCGCGTCTGCGCCGCAATGAAACGGAAGCCACCCTGGCCAGCCGCATGGGAGTGTCGCGCGCCACCATCAACCGGCTCGAACGTGGCGATGGCGGCGTTTCCCTGGCGCTCGCCTTCGAAGCATTGCTGCTGTATGGTTTTGGCGACCAGGTGTTTGCACTGGGCGACCCGGACCTCGATGGCGTGGGCAAGCGGCTGGATGCAATGCGCCGCCCATCGCGGGGCAGCGGCAAGGCGCGGCATTCGCATCGCGCCGATCCGTCCACCCTGTAAAGCGGCGGTCGACATCGTGGCTTCCAGGAAACACAAAACGGTCGAAAGCGAGCTTTTCGTCTACGTGGACATCCGGGGCGAAGCCGTGCTGGCCGGCATCCTGACGCTGGACGACAGCGACGAGAATCACTTCTTCGCCGAATTTACGTACGTGCAGTCCTACGTGAACGATCCGCGCGCGTTTTCGCTGGATCCGCTCAACTTGCCACTGACCGACTCGATCACCAGCTACCGGACCGAAAGCCGCTACCAGACGCTGGGCGCCATTTTTGACGCCGCGCCGGATGCCTGGGGCCGCAATGTGATGCGCGTGGACAATGCCGGCGCCCGAGTGACGGAAAACGAAGTGCTGCTCAAGGGCCGGGGCATGGGGGTGGGCGCGTTGTTTTTCAGCGCTCGGCCATTGACGCCCAACATGCGCAAGACCTATCGGCTACCCGAAGTCAGCCAGTTGGAGTCGTTGGCTGACCTGCTCACCGATATCGACCAGGGCGTCAAGCCCAAGGGGCTGTATCGCGACATCCTGGGCAGTTCATGGGATATCGGCGGCGCGCGTCCCAAGACGATCGTGCGGGACGAAGCAGGGGAGATGTGGATTGCCAAGTTTCCGCGCAAGAACGAGTCCTATGACCGCCAGCGCGTGGAATACGCGAACCTGCTGATGGCCAAGGCCATCGGCCTGAATGTGCCGGAAATCCGCCTGGCGCAGACGCATCTGGGCGCCGTGCTGCTGACCCGGCGGTTTGATCGCGAACGGTTGCCGCCCCAGCAGGGTGCGGATCCGGTTATCTCGCGGCGGCACTTCCTGAGCGGCGCTTCGCTGATTAGCCCGTCGGTGCATATCGGCAAACGCGAGCTGGACGGGCCGCGCGGCAAGGCCACGTATTCCTATGCGCGCCTGGCCGACGTCGCACGCCGAATCTCGTCCAATCCCGTGCAGGATCTGCTTGAACTGTACGCGCGGATGATTCTTAACGTCGCCGTCCACAATACCGACGATCATCTGAAGAATGTGGGATTCCTGAAAGACGAAGGTGCGCACACGTACCGGCTGTCGCCGCTCTTCGATGTGGTGACTCAGGAAGGTTCGGCCCGGCATTACTTGCACATCGGCGCCGAAGGCCGCGACAGCACCTTTGCCAATTGCCTGACCGAGTACCGGCGCTTCGGGCTGCGGTCGGAGGCGGCAGCCAGGTCGATCATCGGCCGGGTGCTGGACGTGGTGCGCGAGCGCCAGCGGTTCTACGTAGAGGCAGGCATGTCGAAGGCTGAAATCGAAAGCGTCGAAGCCTCATTGATGGCATGGCGCCAGCCGTGGAAGTAGGGGACCGTTCACGTCTGGTGAATGGCCTGCGGGTCGAAGGCCTGACCGCGCTCGACCATGCGCGCGTGAAAATCCCGGCTCAGTTCGGCTAGCGTGACCTTGCCGAGCCGGTCCAGAAGCAACTGCTGGGCTTGCTCGAACACGTCGTCCAGCGACGCATTCACGGCTTCTTCGACCAGGCATCCGGGCGACTCGCTGCGGTTGCCCATCGCGAAGATCTCTGGCGCGCCCAGTGCTTCGTAGATATCGCGCAGCGTGACCAAATTGAAGTCGCACGAAATCGTCCAACCGCCGCCATGCCCTTTTTCGGAACGGACCAGGCCCTGTTCGCGCAGGCCGGCCATGATGCGGCGGATGACGACAGGATTGGTCTGCATGACGCGGCCCAAGTCGCCGGAGGTCATGGGACCGGGGTGCTCTGCCATATGCAGCAACACGTGCAGGACGCCGGAAAGCTTGCTGTCTCTTCTCATGCAACAGATGCTATTGCATGACAGCCGCGATGGTCAATGCGGCGCGGCCGGGCACAGCCGCGCCTCACGCCAAGACTGGCGATCAGATCCGCTTGGCCTGCCATTCGCCCTTGCCAGCCGCGCTTCCGCTCATGCTGCGGCCGTTTACCTCGCCCGCGTAGCGCACACCGTCGGCCGTGAAGCTGATTGACGTGCCATCCAGCCGGGCGTCGGAGATTGGTACGGATCCCAGCTTGCCCGAGAGCATCTGGTAGTGCTGATCAAGCTGCAACGTCTGTCCGCCCAGATCCCATTTGCCCTGCACCTTGGCCGGCACGATCCACAGGAGCGCCGTGCAATAGGTCTGGCAGTTCTCGGTGACGGTTTCCGAGGCGTCCGGCTCCCAGTCGCCCATGCGGAAGGTGTTGGACACCACGCGCGTGCCGGCCGGCAGTTCCAGCAGTTTGGGCCGAAGCTTCTCGTTGATGGTCGAGAGCAGGAACATCGTGATCACGTCCGCCTTCGACAGGTCCGTGGTGAACAGGTCTTGCGCCACGAAGGTGGCGCGGTCGGCCACGCCCGCACGCTTGGCATTCAGGCGCGACAGCTCGACCAGATCGGGGTTGTATTCGATGCCTTGCGCCGTCAGTCCGCGCTGCGCGGCCGTGATGACCGTGCGGCCATCGCCCGAGCCCAGGTCCATCAACCGGTCCTTGGGCGTGACCTTGGCCATGTCCAGCATCTTGTCCACCAGGGTTTGCGGCGTGGGCACCCAGATGACGTCCTTGCCTTCCTGGCCGACGTCGGGCACGTAGGCCTTCTGTTCGCCGGCCTTGGCGGGCGCAGCGGCGGTCTGGGCCATGGCGGCGCCCGCGCTCAGCAGCGTGAACGCCATCGCCGAGGCCAGCATCGCAAGGCGCAGGCGCGGGGTGAATACCTGTGACGCGGTTTTCGAGTGTACGTGGGAGCGTTGCATGATGAGGGTTCCTTGGACGGGGGAGGACGGGGGAAGAACCAGTTAACTCGCGGCCTGGGCGGGCTTGAGCAGGCGCATCAATGGCACACCGGCCGCCAGCACTGCCAGCCCGATCAGCGCGCCCGCGCCGGCATACATGGCGCTGGATACGACCAGTCCGGCGCAGGTCAGCGCCAGCAGCAAGGGGGGCAGCGGAAACAGCGGAACGCGAAATGGGCGAGGGCGGTCAGGGTCCAGGCGGCGCAGGCGCCAGACGGAGGCGGCGACCAGCATCATGAAAAGCCAGAACACCGGCGCCGTGTAGGCCACCATGGTCTGCACGCTGTTCTGGCTGAACGCGCCCAGCGCCACCAGCGCAAGCGTGATCACGCCCTGGACGACAAGGGCGCTGACCGGCGTTTCGTTGCGCGCGCTCCAGCCTGCCAGCGCTTGCAACCGGGGCACGTCTCGGCCCAGGGCGTAGTACACCCGTGCGCCGGTGATGATGGTGCCGTTGATGGTGCTGAGCGCCGTCGCGCAGATGGTCAGGCTGAGCAGCGCCGCCGCGTACGGTCCCGCGGCCAGCTGCATGACCTCCGCACCGAGGGCAGGCGTGTCCCGCAGCCCCTGCAGGCCAAAGATCTCGAGCAGCGCGATATTGGTCAGCACATAGGCGCCGGTGACGACCACGGTGCCGATGAGCAGCACCCGGCTCATGTTGCGCCCGGGATCGCGCAATTCGCCACTGAGATACGCGGCCTCGTTCCAGCCGCCATAGGTCAGCAGCACGAAGACCATCCCCATGCCCAGCAGCCCGGCGGTGTTTCCAGACAGCGGGGCCGGCGCGGCCACGTTGACAGCCTCGCCGCCCGACGCGGTCAGGCTGGCGATCAGCACGGAGGCCAGTGCAATCAGGGTCAGCACCGTGAAGACCCATTGCAACCGCTTGGAATAGCGCGTGCCGATCATGTTCAGGCCGGTCAGCACAACGACGGAGATGGCCGCATGCACGGCGGGCCCCAGTGATCCCAGGGGCAGCAGCCGCTGTGCGTAGTCTCCGTAAATGAAGGCTACTACCGCGATCGCGCCGGTCTGGATGACGGAGCAGCGAGCCCAGGCGAACATCAGCCCCACGCGCGGCCCCCACGCCCGGGTCAGATAAAGGTATTCGCCGCCCGCGCCGGGATACGCCGAGCCGAGTTCGGCGTAGCAAAGCGCCCCGACCAGCATGACGAGTCCCCCCGCGCACCATAGGCCGATGTAAACCGCTTCCGAATGCGCATGCTGCGCAACGAGGGGAGGAAAACCGAAGATGCCGATGCCGATGACCACGCCCACCAGGACCATGGTCGCGTCCATGACCGACAGGCCGGTGGTGGGCGCGCGGCTGTTCACCGTATCAGGGACGGCGCTCATGGGCGTGCGCGCCGCAGACAAGGATCGGCGCGCAGCGACGGGCAAAGGGCAAGGG
>JAEYVD010000007.1 GCA_023432075.1 Pseudomonadota bacterium
TCGAGCCGCAGTCGGGCACGGGCTGGAACAACACGCCGTTCAAGCCGATCGAGGGCAAGCAGTACGAAGTGGGCATCAAGTACCAGCCGCCGGGCTCGGCCACGATGCTGACCTTCGCGGCCTTCGATATCCGCCGCGAGAACATGACGACCACCGACCCGGATCCGACGCACGTGTGCGGCACGGCGGGTGGCCGTTGCTCGATTCAGGCGGGCGAGCTGCGCACGCAGGGCATCGAGCTCGAGGCCAAGACCGAGCCGATGCGCGGCCTGTCGCTGATTGCCGCCTACTCGGTCATGAACAACGAGTACACCAAGGCCTATCCGAATGCGGCGGGTTTCGACCTGACCGGCAAGACCCCCGCCGCGCTGCCGTCGCAGCAGGCGTCGGCCTGGGCGCGCTATCAGTTGCAGGAAGGCCCGCTCGCCGGCCTTGGGGTGGGCGGCGGCGTGCGGTACATCGGTTCGTCGTACGCCAACGAGGCCAACACGCTGAAGGTGCCCAAGGTCACGCTGGTGGACCTGATGCTGGACTATGACCTGGGCCGCGCCTCGCCGGCGCTCAAGGGCATGCAGGTCGCGCTGAACGTGCAGAATCTGTTCGACAAGGAGTACATCGCCTCGTGCTCCGGCGAATCCTGGTGCTGGTTCGGTTACCAGCGCTCCATCAAGGCCAGCCTGCGGTATCGCTGGTAAGCAGGATGGCCGCGCTTGTATTAACGAGAATCGTTATAATTCAGGCCGGCCTCGACCCCGCAACCACCTAGAACTCCCGTGAAAGCTCCCGCAGCCGGCGCAGGCATGATGCGCTACCGATTGGCCGTTTTCTCCCGCGCGACGGCCGCCATCCTGGGCGGCTATGCCCTGGCCTCGGCGGCGGCCGCCTGTCTGGCGGTCTGGCTGCCCTTGGGGCGGCCCGATGCCGTGACCGCGGCGCAGTTGCTGTCCTTCGTGGTCTACGCCTGCGGCGTGATCTGGGTGTTCGCCACGCGCAACGCCTGGCGGGCCTGGGCGGGCATTCTGGCGCCTGCCGCGCTGCTGGGCGGCCTGTTTCTTGCGCACCGGCTCGTGGGGGCGGCATGAAGGCAGCCAAGACCAAGCATCCCGGCGAAGAGGGCCTGCGTCAGTCCATGTCGTGGTTGCATACGTGGGCCGGGCTGATTTTCGGCTGGGTGCTGTTTGCGATGTTCCTGACCGGCTCGCTGGCCTTCTTCCGGCCCGAGATCACGCGCTGGATGCAGCCCGAGATCCAGGTGCAGCCGGCGCCCGCCGCTCTGGCCGTCGCCACGGCGCAGCGCTATCTGGCGGAAAACGCGCCTGACGCCAAGCGCTGGTTCATCACGCCGCCATCGGATCGCGAACCCCTCATCCAGTTGCTGTACCAGACCCCCAAGCCCAAGCCGGGCGAGCGCGGTTTCGTGCGCGTCAAGCTGGATGCGGCCACCGGCCAGGCCGTGACGCCGCGCCAGACCCACGGCGGCGACTTCTTCTACCGCTTCCATTTCGAGCTGGAAACAGCGTTTCCGTGGGGGCGCTGGCTGGCCAGCATCGCGGGCATGTTCATGCTGGTGGCGATCATCAGCGGCATCATCACGCACAAGAAGATATTCACGGATTTCTTCACGTTCCGGCCCGGAAAGGGCGGCCAGCGCGCCTGGATGGACGGCCACAACGTGCTGTCGGTGCTGGGCCTGCCGTTTCACCTGATGATCACCTTCAGCGGCCTGGTGCTGTTCATGGTGATGCTGATGCCGGCAGGCATCCAGGCCGTGTACGACAATCCGCGCGATTACACCAACGAAGTCTTCAAGGCCTTCAAGGTCACGCCGCCGCTGAACCAGCCCGCGCCGCTGGTCCCGATTGCATCGTTGGTGGAGCAGGCTGAACAGCAGTGGCAGGGCCGCGTCGGCCGGGTCACGGTCAACAACCCCAATGACGCGGGCGCCACCATCACCATCAGCCGCCACGTGGGCGACGGCGTGTCGTACGGGCTGATGGCGCCGTTCATGCGGTTTGACGGGGTGACGGGCGCGCTGCAGGAGTCCGAGGCCGGCCGCAGCGCCACCGCCCTGACCGCGGGCGTGATAACCGGCCTGCACCTGGGCCTGTTCGCCGAACCGGTGCTGCGCTGGCTGTATTTCATCGTCAGCCTGGCCGGCACGGCCATGGTGGCCACGGGCCTGGTGCTGTGGATCGCCAAGCGCCGCCAGAAGGCCCGGCCGGGCGATGCGCGCGAAGCGTTCTCGCTGCGCCTGGTGGACGGCCTGAACGCGGGCACCATCGCGGGGGTCGTGTTTGGCGTGGCGGCGGTGTTCCTGGCCAACCGGCTGCTGCCCGCCGACATGCCTGGCCGCCAGGTCTGGGAGGTGCGCGCCTTCTTCATCGCCTGGGGCCTGTCGCTGGTCTACGCGTTTCTCTTCCAGCGGCGCAAATGGCAGGACCTGCTGGCGGTGGCCGCGGCCGCGCTGGCCCTGGTGCCCGTGGTCAATGCGCTGACCACCCACCGGCATCTGGGCGTCTCGTTGCCGCAGGGCGACTGGGTGATGGCGGGGTTTGACCTGACGTGCCTGGCAAGCGCGCTGTTTTTTGCATGGATGGCGCAGAAGGCGGCGCGGGCCCGCAAGGCGCCCGCCAGATCCGCGGGCAAGCCGCGCGCCGAGGCAGTCAAGTCTGCCGCCGCTGCGCCCGCCCCGCACGACCCCGCCGCTCCGGCCGCCGTGCACCGGACCGCTTTCGAACCGCGAGGTGATACGCCATGACGCTTGCCGCTTTCTGCCTGGCCTATGCCGGGTTTTCGGCCCTGTGCCTGGGCATGGACCGTCACTACGAAGACCTGTTCGACCGCGCCTTGCCGCGCCGCCATCGGCTGCCGCTGCGGCTGTTCGGCTGGGCGGCGCTTGCGCTGTCGCTGTGGGCGTCGGCGGCGGTCTGGGGCTGGAGTTACGGGACGGTCGAATGGATCGGCATCCTCAGCATCGCCGGCCTGCTGCTGATCTGGTTCCTGACCTTCCGTCCGCGCGCGGCGTTGACCGCGGGCGGCCTGTGCGCGCTGGCCGCGCCCGTGCTCGCGGTCTGGTAGACGCGGGCTGCGTTGCCCGCAGGCAGGGCCGCGCTGCGGCACGTTACACTGACGGCTTCCCCTAGCAACCGCCTTCTCGCCTCATGAACACCCGCGTCCTTACCGGCATCACCACGACTGGAACCCCCCATCTCGGCAACTACGCGGGCGCTATCCGTCCGGCGGTGCAGGCCAGCACGCAGCCCGGCGTCGACGCATTCTTCTTCCTGGCGGATTACCACGCGCTGATCAAGTGCGACGACCCGGCACGCGTGGCGCGCTCGCGCCTGGAAATCGCCGCCACCTGGCTGGCGGTCGGCCTGGACGCCGAACGCGTGACGTTCTACCGCCAGTCGGACATCCCCGAGATCCCCGAACTGAGCTGGCTGCTGACCTGCGTGACCGCCAAGGGCCTGATGAACCGGGCGCACGCCTACAAGGCGTCGGTCGACCAGAACGTGGCCAAGAACGTGGATCCGGACGACGGCATCACCATGGGGTTGTTCTCGTACCCGATCCTGATGGCGGCGGACATCGTCATGTTCAACGCCAACAAGGTGCCCGTGGGCCGGGATCAGATCCAGCATCTGGAAATGGCGCGCGACATCGCGCAGCGTTTCAACCACCTGTACGGACGCGACTATTTCTCGCTGCCGGAAGTGGTCATCGAGGAAGACGTGGCGACGCTGCCGGGGCTGGACGGCCGCAAGATGTCCAAGAGCTACAACAACACCATTCCGCTGTTCGAAGGCGGCAAGAGCGCATTGCGCGCCTCGGTGATGCGCATCGTGACCGATTCGCGCGAGCCCGGCGAACCCAAGGACGCCGAGTCCTCCCATCTGTACACGCTGTACCGCGCGTTCGCGACGTCCGAGCAATCCGCGGCGTTTCGCCAGCAGCTGGAGGCGGGCATGGGCTGGGGCGACGCCAAGCAGGCGCTGTTCGAGCACCTGGAAACGCTGCTGGCGCCGATGCGCGAAAAGTACGTCGACCTGATGGCCAACCCGGGCCGCATCGAAGACATCCTGCAAGCCGGCGCGGCCAAGGCACGCAAGCTTGCCGTGCCCTTCATGCAGGAACTGCGCGAGGCCGTGGGCCTGCGCAATCTCAGCGCAGCTGCCACGGCCGGCAAGGGCGCCCAGGGTAAGAAAGAAAAGTCCAAGGGCGCGCGCTTCGTCAGCTTCCGTGACGAGGACGGGGGTTTCCGGTTCCGCCTGCTGGCGGCCGATGGCGAGGAATTGCTGCTGTCGCAGCGCTTTGCCGATCCCAAGGAAGCGGGCGCCCTGATGCGCCGCCTGCAGTCTGAACCCGCTGACAGCGTTCTGCAGGCCCAGGCCGAGGGCTATGCGGTGGTGATCGATGGCGTGACGGTCGCGACCGCGCCCGAGGGCATGCAGGGCGAGCCCGGCGCGCGCATCGCCCGCACGCGCGAAGCGCTCTTGTCGCTGGCGCAGGAATAACCGGCAGACGAAGACGGCGCGGGCAATCCGCGCCGTCGCGCATTCAGTTCAGCCGCTTGCTGGCAACGATGCGCCCATCGCGCACCTGAAACCGCTGGCCGCGGGGTTGCCCCGCAATTTCCCGCAGGTCTCCCTCTGCATAGCCCGTAACATTCGGGCGGTCCAGCCATTCCGGTTGGATGAACGGAAAGTGCGTCAGCGTGTAGCTGCCCTCGCTGGCGAAATCGAATGTGGTGTTGGCCACGGCCTTCGGATCGCACTGGCTCGCGTCATAGGTGATGCCGCATCCGATGCCGATGCGGTAGACGATGCTGGCGCCCATGCCGGCAAACCCCAGCGCGCCCACATGCAACTGCGCGCCATTGCGCAATTCGATGATCCGGCTGCCCTGGCGCTCCAGGGTGACGTGCTTGAACGCAAGTTCGGCGCCGTCCACGATCAGATGCGAATGCGGACCCAACGTCACTTCCCCATAAAGGCCGCTCGCCGGCGCGTCCCTGCCGGCCAGGGTGGCGGTCTCGTTGGCGTTCAGAGTCATGATGCAAAGCATGGCGGATGGCTCTCCGATCTATGTGGGGCGCGCGCTCGTGTGCTGATGCTGCTCCCCGCTAGACGTTTCGCGCCGCTACTCGTCTGGCCGTGGGTATTTGTGTCGCCGGTAACCGCCCTGTGCGATTTTTATTATTTAGACACAATTGGATATTTTCACTTATTTCGGTGGTGCCGTATCAAGAGATCGCCACGAAAGGGTGTCGACCGCGGGTAAGCCCTAGGCCGGGGGAGGGGCGCACCAAAAAAAATCCCGGCGCATCGGGCGCCGGGATCTGGGCAGAACAGCGGATCAGTGATCAGCGCTTGAGCTTGGCGAACGCGTCGGCCATGGCGCTGTTCATCGATCCGGCGCTGCCGCCCGCGTTACGGCCGCCATCGCCCTGGCGGCGGGGACGGTCGCCGCCCTTGGGCGCATCGGCGCTGCGGCGGGCCGGCGCGGCGGTATCGTTCAGGCGCATGGTGAGCGCCACGCGCTTGCGCGCGGCATCCACTTCCAGCACCTTCACGCTGACCGTCTGACCCACGCGCACCACATCGCGCGGATCCTTCACGAACTTCTCGGCCAGCGCCGAGATGTGCACCAGGCCGTCCTGGTGCACGCCGATGTCCACGAACGCGCCGAAGTTGGCCACGTTGGTCACCACGCCTTCCAGCACCATGCCGGGGTACAGATCGTTCAGCGTTTCGACGCCTTCCTTGAACTGCGCCGTCTTGAACTCTGGGCGCGGGTCGCGGCCGGGCTTTTCGAGTTCGGCGAAGATGTCCTTGACCGTCGGCAGGCCGAAGCGCTCGTCGGTGAAGTCCGACGGCGATACGCCCTTCAGGGCCTCGCGCTGGCCAATGATCTGCTTCACCTCGGCCTTGATCTTGGCGACGATGCGCTCGACGACGGGATAGGCTTCCGGGTGCACCGCGGATGCGTCCAGCGGGTTGTCGCCGTTGGGAATGCGCAGAAAGCCCGCGGCCTGTTCAAATGCCTTGTCGCCAAAGCGCGGCACCTTGCGCAGGATGTCGCGGGTGGGGAATGCGCCGTTTTCGTCGCGGAAGGCGACGATGTTTTTGGCCAGCAGCGAATTCAGGCCGGACACGCGGGCCAGCAGCGCGGCCGACGCCGTGTTCACATCCACGCCCACCGCGTTCACGCAGTCTTCGACCACTGCGTCCAGCGAACGCGCCAGTTCGCGCTGATTGACGTCGTGCTGGTACTGGCCGACGCCGATGGCCTTGGGGTCGATCTTGACCAGTTCGGCCAGCGGGTCCTGCAAACGGCGTGCAATGGACACGGCACCGCGCAGCGTCACGTCCAGGTCGGGGAATTCCTGGGCAGCGGTTTCCGATGCCGAATACACCGACGCGCCGGCCTCGGATACGACGACGCGGGTGACCTTCAGGTCGGGGAAACGCTCCATCATGTCGCCCACGAGCTTTTCGCTTTCGCGCGAAGCCGTGCCGTTGCCGATGGCGATCAGGTCCACCTTGTGGCGCGCCACCAGCG
>JAEYVD010000034.1 GCA_023432075.1 Pseudomonadota bacterium
CCGCCATAGAGCGGCACCGACTGCACCAGCTGGTCGCCAGGCCGCAGAAAGGCCATCAACACCGCGCTGATCGCGGACATGCCGCTGGACGTCACGGCCGCGTCCTGCGAGCCGTCCAGCAGCGACAACCGGTCCTCCACGATCTCCAGGTTCGGGTGATTGAACCGGCTGTATACCAGCCCCGCCGTCTCGCCCTGCGGCAAGGGCTTGCGGCCGGACACCAGGTCAAAGAACGCCGCGCCGTCCTCGGCCGTCCGGAACGCGAAGGTAGACGTCAGAAACACCGGCGGCTTGACCGCTCCCTCGGACAGATAGGGATCGTAGCCATAGGACATCATCTGGGTTTCGGCATGCAGGGGTCGGCCGAAGATGTCCTTCTTGTGGTAGCTCGAATACGTCATGGTGTGCCTCTTTCTGGGGTTCCAGCCAAGCGGGCAGGCGCGTCTCGCATCTTTCAGACAATAACGCCGAGGCGCGAGCGAGGGGTTGCAGGTTGTGTCCCGAAAGATGGAATGTTTTTTTTATGTACCACCATGCGCTAAAACCTAGGGTAAACACGGCCTATTCCGCAAGAAATTGCCGATTTATAAACACACATTGTTTTTTTAATGTGTTTTTAAGATGAAAATTGCACTGATTGGATGCGGCGAAGTCGGACACTGCTATGCGCGCGCCTGGACTGCCGCAGGCCACCGCATCGTCGGCATCTGCGAAATGCGCGCAGACGAGGAAATGGCGGGGCGCGCGCGGGAAGCCGGCACGGCCCTCCATGCCGAGCCTGGCCCCTGGCTGGCAGAGGCCGACGTCGTGGTCTCGGCCGTGTACGGCTACAACGCCGCCGAGGTCGCGGACCAGGCGCTACCGCATATGCGCGCCGATGCGGTGTACGCCGACTTCACCACCGCCAGCGCCCCCGACATGCAGAAGGCCGCCGCCGCGGCTGCCGCGCACGGCATTGCTTTCATGGACGTCGCCATCATGGGCGCCATCGCACTGCTGGCTGAAAAGACGCCGTTGCTGTGCGCCGGCGATGGCGCGGCGGTCGTGACGGCGCTGGGCGAAAGCGCGGGCGCGACGGTCCGGATCATCGAAGGCAAGCCCGGCGACGCGGTGCGCCTGAAGCTCCTGCGCAGCATCATGACCAAAGGCATGGAAAGCCTGGCGGTCGAGTGCCTGGTTGCGGCCGAACGGATGGGCCTGCGCGATTCGCTTTACGAAGTGCTTGCCGACATCGACCGCACGCCGCTGACTGCGTTCATGGACTCGTTCGTGCGCTCGCACGTGCTGCATGCGCCGCGCCGCCTGGCCGAGGTGCGCGAAGCGCGCGACCAGTTGCATGAAGCGGGGCTGGAGCCGCTGGCGCTCAATGGCGTCGAAGCGCTCTTTGCCCGATCCACCCGCGGCATCGAGGCCGCGCGTGCCAACGGCGAGGCTCCAGCCGCCGACACGGTCCAGGCCCGCCTTGCCTGGCTGACCACGCTGGCCCGCCAATCCTGATACCCCACCGCGCCCCAGAGCGCGGACCGAATCCGCATAACACTTCGTGAGGAAGACAATGAAACTGTTCAAGAAAATGCTGGCCGCCACCCTTGTGCTGGGCTGCGCCGCGGCGCAGGCCGCCGACCTGGGTTCCGCACCGATCACCCTGATCTCGCCCTTCCCGCCCGGCGGCGGCACCGACACGCTGACGCGCATGATCGGCAGCGCGATCAGTCAGGACGCCGGCTGGAACATCGTGGTCGAGAACAAGCCCGGCGCCGGCGGCAACCTGGCGCTGGACGCCACGGCACGCGCCCGCCCGGATGGCCACACGCTTGTCATGGCGCAGACCGACAACGTGGTGCTGAACCCGTGGCTCTACAGCAAGCTCAGCTACGACACCTTCAAGGACTTCAAGCCGGTGGGCCCCGTGGCCACCTCGCCCAGCGTCTTCGTCGTGCTGCCGGACTCGCCCTTCAAGTCCCTCGGCGACGTCGTGAAGGCCGCCCAGGCCAAGCCCAACCTGGTCTCGCTCGGGATTCCCGGTATCGGCGGCACTGGCGACCTGACCGGCTATCTGTGGCGCAAGGCGGCCAAGATGGAGCTGATGCACGTGCCCTACCGTGGCTGGAGCCAGGCCTTCCCCGACCTGGCCAGCGGCCGGATCGACATGTACGTCGGCTCGGTGGCGTCGCTGCTGCCGCAGATCCGCGGCGGCAAGGTGCGCGCGCTGGGCGTGGTCGCCAACGAGCGTTCGCCCGCCCTGCCTGACGTGCCCACCTTCCCGGAAAGCGGCTTTCCCACCATCAACCAATCGATCTGGTGGGGCCTGATGGCGCCGGGCAAGACGCCGGACGACGTCGTCGCCACGCTGAACACCGAATTGCAGAAGGTGCAATCGAACCCCGAATTGATCAAGAAGCTTGAAGAGGCCGGCTACAGCGTCCTGAAGGGTTCGCCCGAGGACCTGGCGCGCCGCCACCGCGCCGATCACGACACCTTCGGCAAGGTCGTGGAAGAAGCCGGCATCCCGAAGCAATAAGCCCCACACATATCCATCCAGCGATCAGGAGCAGTGATGACAGGTTTTGAAATCCACGCCCGCCAGCGCGCGGTCAGCAAGGAACTCATCCAGAAATTCCGTCAGGTGCCGGTGGCCAACGTCAGCGACTGCATGTCGCGCATGACGGCCGGCGGCGCACGCCTGCGGCCCATGCATGACGGCACTCCCCTCGCCGGCCCCGCTCTCACCGTCCGTACGCGTCCCGGCGACAACCTGCTGGTGCACAAGGCGCTGAGCCTGGCGCAGCCGGGCGACGTCATCGTGGTCGATGCCGGCGGCGACCTCACCAACGCGATCATCGGCGAGATCATGACCACCTATGCCGAGTCGCGCGGCATCGCGGGCATCATCATCAATGGCGCCATCCGCGACTGCGCCACCATCCGCCGCAGCGCCTTCCCCGTCTACGCGGCCGGCGTCACCCACCGCGGCCCGTACAAGGACGGACCGGGCGAGATCAACTGCGTGGTCGCGCTGGACGGCATGACCATCGCGCCGGGCGACCTGATCCTGGGTGACGACGACGGACTGCTCGCGGTGCCGTACGAACAGGCCGAAGCCATCTATCAGGCGGCAGCCGCAAAGCACGACGTGGAAACC
>JAEYVD010000071.1 GCA_023432075.1 Pseudomonadota bacterium
GGCGCAAATTCCTAGAGTGTCAACAAACATACAAAACGCGATGACACGCACAGGAGACTCACCATGAACCGCACCGCGCTCCGCGCCTGCGCCACAGTGGCGCTGACCGTCCTTACCTCGATGGCGCATGCCGCCTGGCCCGACAAGCCCGTGAAGATCGTTGTGCCCTACCCGCCCGGCGGGAATGTGGACGTGGCGGCGCGGCTGATTGCGCCGGGATTGCAGGCGGCGCTGGGGCAGCCGTTCATCGTGGAGAACAAGCCGGGCGCGGGCGGGATGATTGCCGGCGAGCAGGTGGCGCGGTCGGAGCCGGATGGATACACGCTGTTCATGGCGGCCAACGGACCGCTGCTGTTTTCGCCGCTGATCTTCAAGCGCGAGGCGTACAAGTGGGACCGGGACTTCGCGCCGATCAGTTCGGTGTCCTATACGCCGCTCGTGTTGCAAGTCCGCCCGGAGCTCAAGGCAAAGAATCTGGAAGAGCTGCTGGCCCTGGCCAAGAAGGAGCCGGGCAAGCTGAACATGGCATCGCCCGGCGCGGGGACGACGAATCACCTGGTCAGCGAACTGCTGCAGTCGCTGACCGGGGCCCGCTGGACGACGGCGCAATACAAGGGCAATGCACCCGCCACGACGGATCTGCTGGGCGGCCAGGTGGATTTCAATTTCGACCAGATTTCGGTGGCGCTGCCGTACGTCAAGGAAGGCCGGCTGCGCGCGCTGGCGGTGACGACGGCCAAGCGCGTGCCGTCCATGCCGGACGTGCCGACATTTGCGGAGGCGGGCGTGCCGGGCATGGAGGCGGCGACCTTCACCGGCCTGCTGGCGCCGAAGGGCACGCCGCCCGAGGTGCTGAACAAGCTGAGCGAGGCGCTGACCAAGATCCTGGCGCAGCCGACGATCATCCAGCGCTTTGACGAGCTGGGCGCACAGGCGCGCGGCAGCTCTCCCGAGGAGTTCACGCGGTACCTGGCCGCGGAAGATGCGCGCTGGACGCCGATCATCAAGCGTGCCGGCATCACGGCGAACTGAACACCTCCCGAGCCGGCAACCAGGCGGCCCTCAGAGCAGCCAACCCGGCCGCCACTTGGATTTACGGGGCGCGGCAACGTCGCCCCTTCCCTAGACACTTCGACTGAGACGGAACACGCCATGAGCAGACGCAGCATCTATGCCGAAGGCTTCAGCCACAAGAACCCCATTCCCGCCGCCTGCCGGATCGGCCCCATGCTGTATTCCGGCAGCATCCAGGGCACGGACCCCGCGACGGGCGCCTATGGCGACTCGCTGGAGCGCCAGTGCGAGCTGATGTTCGACCACGTGCGCCGCATCGTGCAGGCGGGCGGCGGCTCGCTCGATCACATCGCCAAGATGACCGTGTGGATGCGAGATCGCAGCCAGCGCGCGGCGCTGAACGCGGTGTGGCTGCAAGCCTTTCCGGATGCGCAGAATCGTCCGGCGCGCCACACCATGCAGGCGGACCTGGATGGAGACAAGCTCATCGAGTGCGACTTCGTGGCCGTGATCGGATAAAGGAGCCGGACGATGCCGCAATATCAAGCCTTCAACCCCAACCCGACCGCGCCGGCCTACCGCCTGCCGCCCGGATCGTGCGATAGCCAATTCCATGTGTTCGGCCCCGCGGACCGCTACCCGGTGCGCCCGGGCGCGGCCTATGAGATGCCTAGTGCGACCATCGAGACGGCGCTGGGCCTGCACCGGCTGCTGGGCATCCAGCGCGGCGTGATCGTGCAAGCCACCACGTACGGCGCCGATCATCAGGTGGTGCTGGACGGACTGGCCGCGGCTGGCCCGTCGTATCGCGGCTGCGCGAATGCCGTGGTGCTGGCCGAATGCGACGATGCCTATATCCAGAAGCTGCACGACGCCGGTGTGCGCGGCGCGCGGTTCACACGCCAGGGGCTGGGCATCAGCATGGCGCCCGACGTCTTCGACCGCGCCATCGCCCGCATCCGCGAGCTGGGCTGGTACGCCAAGTTCCAGCCCGAACCCGACGGCATGATGGCGCAGGCAGCACAGTTCGAGAACCTGGACATTCCGGTGCTGCTGGACCACATGGGCCGCGCGGACCCGAGCGCGGGCGCCGCCGACCCCACGCGCCGCATGCTGGAGTCGCTGCTCTCGCGCGGCAACTTCTGGGTGATGCTGTCGCTGACAGAGAAGATCTCGCGCACCGGCGAGCCCTGGGACGACGTGATCCCTTTGGCCCAGGCGCTGATCGCCGCGAACCCGGACCGCGTCGTCTGGGGCAGCGACTGGCCGCATCCGGTGTCGGTGAAGGCCACACCCAACGAAGGCCGGCTGCTCGATCAGTTGGCGCGCTATGCGGGCGATCAGGCCACGCTCAAGAAGATCCTGGTCGACAACCCCGCGCACCTCTTTGGATTCGACGAATGAAACTGCTCAGTTTTACGCATGACGGCCAGGCGCGCTTTGGCGCGCTGCGCGGCCAGGACGAGATCGTTGCGCTGGACGGCCACGGCCACGACAGCTTGCGGGCCGCGCTGGAAGCCGGCGACCTGCCCGCGCTGGCGCGCCTGGCCGAGTCGCTGCCCGCGACGCACCAGCTGGACCAGGTCCGTCTGCTGCCCCCCATTCCCGCTCCCGAGAAGATCATCTGCGTGGGCGTGAACTACGGCAAGCGCAACGAGGAATACCAGGACGGCAGCGCGCCACCTGCCTATCCCAGCGTGTTCCCACGCTTTCCGGGATCTTTCGTGGGGCATGGGGAACCCTTGCTGCGCCCGCCGGAGTCCGAACAGCTCGACTACGAAGGCGAGATCGCCATCGTGATCGGCAAGGCCGGCCGCCGCATCGCTGCGGCCGATGCCTGGAACCACGTCGCGGGCCTGACGTGTCTGAACGAGGGCACGGTGCGGGACTGGCTCAAGCATGGCAAGTTCAATGTGACCCAAGGCAAGAACTTCGACGCCAGCGGTTCGATGGGACCGTGGCTGGTAACCGCGGACGAATTCGACCCGGCGGCGCCGCTCCCGGTCTGCACGGGCTTGAACGGCGAACTGCGCCAGCAGGACACGACCGAGAATCTAATGTTCCCGTTCGCCGAACTGATCCGCTACATCTCGATCTGGACCACGCTCAAGCCGGGCGACATCATCTCGACCGGCACGCCGATTGGCGCGGGCGTGCGCTTCACGCCGCCACGGTTCCTGAAACCCGGCGACGTCGTCGAAGTGGAAGTCGCCGGCATCGGCGTCCTGTCCAACCCCGTGGCCGATGAACTGGCCCAGCCCGCATAAGGAGCCGACATGCTGAATGAAAAAGACCGCGACCGCGCCGCCAGCCTGTTGCTGCAAGCAGAGCGCAGCGGCGTGCCCACCACGCAACTGGATCAGGTCTTTCCGGACATCGAGATCGCGGATGCCTACGCGATCCAGAAGCGCATCATCGACGACAAGCTGGCTGCGGGCGCCAAACTGCGCGGCCACAAGATCGGCCTCACGTCCAAGGCAATGCAGAGCACCGTCGGCATCGACGAGCCGGACTACGGCCATCTGCTGGACACGATGTTCTATCAGGACGGCGAGACGATCCCGACCGACAAGCTCATCGTGCCGCGCGTCGAGGTGGAACTGGCGTTCGTTCTGGGCAAGCCGCTGCGCGGGCCGGACGTAAGCCTGTTTGACGTACTGGATGCCACGGATTACGTGGTGCCGGCGCTGGAACTGATCGACGGACGCAGCAAGTATCCGCGCCGGATCGTCGACAACATTGCCGACAACGCCGCATGCGCCGGCATCGTGTTGGGCGGGCGGCCGGTGCGGCCGATGGACGTGGATCTGCGTTGGGTGGGCGCCCTGCTCTTGAAGAACGGCGTGATCGAGGAATCGGGCGTATCCGCGGCGGTGCTGGGGCATCCGGCGCTGGGGATTGCGTGGCTGGCCAACAAGCTGGCCCAGCACGACACGGGCCTGGCTGCGGGGCAGATCGTGCTGGCGGGATCGTTCACCCGTACGGTCGCCGTCAAACGCGGCGACACGCTGCATGCCGACTACGGCAAGCTCGGCAGCATTTCGGTGCACTTTTCCTAGGACCAGACGTGGAACTTCCGATCAATACGTTCAAGCGCGCGCTGCGCGAACAGCGTCACCAGACGGGGCTTTGGGTCACGCTTGCCCATCCGAACAGCACCGAGCTGGTGGCGGCCAGCGGCTTCGATTGGCTGCTGCTGGACACCGAGCACACGCCGGCGCTGTTGCCCACCGTCATGGCGCAGCTGCAGGCCGCGGCCGCCTATGGCAGCCATCCGGTCGTGCGCCCCTCGTGGCACGACAAAGTGCAGATCAAGCAATACCTGGACATTGGCGCGCAGACGCTCTTGCTGCCCTATGTGCAAAACGCAGCCGAGGCCGAAAGTGCCGTGGCCGGCATGCGCTATGCGCCACGCGGCGTGCGCGGGGTAAGCGGCACCATGCGCGCCACGCGATACGGCCGTGTGCCCGACTACATGCGCCGCTGCGAGGAAGAACTATGCCTGCTGGTTCAGGCCGAGACCGGCGAAGCCCTGGAGAATCTTGACGCCATCATTGCCGTGGACGGCGTGGACGGCGTGTTCATCGGGCCAGCCGACCTGGCGGCCAGCCTTGGATATCCCGGCGAGCCGCAGCATCCCAACGTGGTGGCGGCCGTTGAACAAGCCATTCGCCGGGTGCGCACGGCGGGCAAGGCGCCGGGCGTGCTGACCACGGACGAAACGCTGGCACGGCGCTACATGGCTGCGGGAAGCCTGTATACCGCGGTGGGCGTGGACGCGGCGATCCTGGCGCGCCATTGCGATCAACTGGCGGAGCGGTTCGCGGCCAACCCGTCTGAATAGGGTCGTTTCAATTTCGCGGGCCTCTGGCGTGCCGCGCGCACGCCAATCGCCTGCCCATCAAGCGCCTGCCCGTCAACCGCCTGCCAATCAATCGCTTCCAATCAATCGCCCGAGCTTCGGCGCAACCGGTCCGTCGACTCCTTGTTCAAGCGCTTCGCTTCGTCTTCCGCGTAACCTTCCTCGCCCGATTCGTACTGCCCTTCGTACATGCAGCTGCTGCGCAGCAATCCGCACTCGCCGACGACCGAGGAGCAGCCGGCATTCAACGCCGCGAGAAACAACAAGACACTGCAACGGCCTAACGTTTGAATCGACATATCGCTCCTTGTGAATGGGTCTATGGTGCCGGTCGGTCCGGCGCAGCAATGCCATTCAGCATGGACGAAGAAACGAGGGTCCGCAACACGTTGCGTATCGAATTGTCTCTGGCCGCAGGAAGGTGAATCGCGCGCCGATTCGCCATCAAAGATGCCGGTGACTGCAGCCCATCACCTGCCCTGTCAGCTCCCCAATCAACCGCGCCAGGCCTTCCGCGCTTTCCCGGTCCAGCCCTTCACAGCGCACCATTCGAAACCCCATCGCCAGGCTGTAGTGCCAGTCCAGTTCAAGAATGCGGTAGCTGCGTCCGCTCTGTTCGCAGTGCCATTGCGCGGCCGGGTTCTCGTAGGCTTGGCCGATGAAATCCACATGCGAGTCGGCCGGCATGGGAGAGGCGGGCTCGTTTGATCCGGGGGGGCTGGGTGCGCATAGATTCTCGCCGACCATGACGCGCGGGCTCTCGCCGTCAAACGCCAGCAGTAGGATCGGGAAGTTCCGGGGATCGGCGTCGTAATCGTCCCTGACCGCGGCGCTGAGGTAGGGCCGGGCCGCCGGACCGAGACAATACTGGACGCTATGCCAAGCCGCGTCGGCTTCGTCGAAGCTGTCGCGGCTAGCGCTGTAGGGAATGCTGTCGCCCAGCGCGGGCAGGACATAACCGCCTTCCAGCAGCCGCGCTTGCAGGGCGGGCCAATCAGGCGGTGCCAGATGGAAATCACGGGGAAAGATGAATTGATGGTGTTCAGACATGACCGGTCATCCAGGCGCGGTGAGGGATGGCGCGACACCGGATGAGGGCCGATTCACGCCAAGCTGCGAAGCTGGAGTATTACAGAAACTGCCCGGCCCCACGGCCTAGCTCCCATTACTTCACCGCCGCGTTCCCCCCGTCGGCGAACAGCGCGGAGCCGGTGACGAAGCTTGCCATCGGGCTGGCCAGGAACAAGGCGGCCGACGCAATTTCTTCTGGCCGCGCAATCCGCTTCATGGCGTGCAATCCCGCCGCCCATTCCTTTTGCGCAGCATCTCCCGCCATCGCCGTGTCCACACCGCCCGGCATCAACGCATTTGCCCGTATGCCTTTCTCGCCATAGTCCGCGGCGATGCCCTTGACCAGCCCCATCAGCCCCGCCTTGGCCGCGCCATACGCCGCCATGCCGGGCAGTCCGACGCTGGTGCCCACGAAGCTGGAAGTGAAGATGATGGCGCCGCCGCCGCGCGCCAGCATGGCGGGGATCTGATGGGCGCTGCCCAGAAAGGCGGCGGTGAGATTCACGGCGAGGGTGGCCTGCCAATCGGCAAAGCTGATATCCGCCAACGGGCCGATCGGGCCTGTGGCGCCTGCGTTGTTGAAGGCAATGTCCAGGCCGCCGAAGGCGTCATGCGCCTCGGCAATCAAACGCACGTGCGTGTCGGGCTGGCTGACATCGCCCGCGACGGTACGTACCCGTCCGCCCTGGTCGCGGATGCTGGCGGCCACGGTTTCGAGCGCCGCAGCGCCCCGGGCATTGAGCACGACGTCGGCGCCCGCGGCACTAAACAGCAATGCGGCGGCGCGTCCAATGCCGGACGATGCGCCGGTGATGAGGGCGACTTTTCCTTGCAAGAGGGGCATGAGATGTTTGTCCTGAGTGAATAGCGTGCCGCCATTGTCGGAACCGCGCGCCACAGCGACTATCCGGTTCTTGCGCTCTCCTGTATGCAGGTGGTGCGCGCGCCCTGGAAAAGGCGCACAATAGTCGGCGTTGCCCGCCTGAGATCGCATCCCCTGCCGGGCCCAACACCGCATGTTGAATTCCCGGCTTCAACAGGCCGAACGAAAGGAGCGACCTCATGCGCGCTTTCGTACAGAAGCCCAAAGCGGCTTTTCACCCCGCACCGGCCGAACGGCGCGCACGAACCGCAACGGTGCATCCCCCCGATGCCCGCCTTGTCATGTCACGGTCAGGCGATGCATCGGAGCAGGAAGCGCAGCGGGCGTCCGAACAGGTGATGCGCATCCCGCGGCTCGACCCCGCGCAGGGCTTTTCGCCGATCCCCCTGCACCCGGTCGACGCGCGCAACGCCGCATCGGTGACCGACCCGTTGCCGCTTGCCAACGTGCTGGCGGCCGGCGGCCATCCCCTCGACGCCGATACCCGCGCGTTCATGGAGCCGCGTTTCCAGAAGAACTTCAGCCACGTCCGGCTGCATTCGGACGCGCAGGCCGGCGCCTCAGCCCGCGCCGCCCAAGCCCGCGCATTCACGGTCGGCCATCACATCGTCCTGGGACCAGGCGAGTACGCGCCCGGCACTGCCGCGGGCCAAGCGCTGTTGGCGCACGAACTCGCGCATGTGGTCCAGCAGTCGTCGATCAGCGCGCACGGTCCTCGCCTGTTGCAGCGCGAGCCCAGCGGGCCGACGTACGGCAATCTGCCGCGGGACGCGCCCGCGTTCGGGTCGTCGCGCAACGTCATCAAGCTGCAGAACGTCAACGGCACATGGCGGGAGGTTGGCGGGAAATATGGCAGGACCGCGCGCGGTAACTATGACTTCGTCGTCAAAGACGGAGAAATCTACGCGGTCAAAGCCAAGAACACGATGAACCCGCTGGGCCACACCGAGGCGGCGCGCGGCGGGCGCGTCAACTGGGCGGGTCAGGTGGAATTCGAGGCGGGCAAGGTCAAATCCTGGAACGACGGATCGGGTCACTACCGGTCGTTGTCCAGCATGCGTGAGCCCGCTGTGCAGGCCGGATTGCCTGACGAAAAGTTCATCCAGCACCCCGAAACCGCCGTGCGGCCTCGCCCCAAATCGTCCTTGCCGCAACTGCCTGTCGAACAGCCCGCCACCAAGCCTCGCGTGCCCGGCGAAGCGCCGAAGGTCGGCTCGGGCCCGCCCCGCATGGCGGAATTGGAGGCACGTTACGGAAAGGCGCCCACCGCGGTGCCCGCCACCGCCGCCAGCACAGTCGTGGCCGAGGAAGCCGGTTCGCTCTTGAAGGTTTCTGGCCGCACCGCTTCGGCAATCGGCAAGATCGGTAGCGCCGCGGGCTGGGTCGCGGACTTTCTGATGCCCGGGCCGCAGGACGCGATCATGCTGATGGTGCAGTTTGCCATGACGTATGCCGAAGCGCAGGAAGCGGCGCGCGCGGAAGGGATGCGCACGGGCTTTGGCCATGGTCTGGCAGCCGGATTGCTGCGGTTGAGCCGCAGCTGGATACGCGAGAACCTGGCGCCGAAAGTCATCAGCCGCAGCGTCGCGAGCGAGGTGGCAGCCACCACCGGATATCGCGAGAAAGGGGTGGTGCAAGGGCTGGTGGCGGGCATTTCGTTTGCCGAGCGGCTTAATGCCGATCAACGCAAGGCGATGCTGAAGGAAGGCACGCGCGCCATGCGGGCCAAAGGTGACGACGTGACCTTGCGTGCGCGCTGGGAGCGCGGCTATACCGCTTACGACATCATCGACCTGTCCGTGGCGCTGGCGCCGCGCATCGATGAAATCCTGGAGGAAGCGCGCAAGAACGAGGAGCTGCGCCAGGCTGCCGAGAACTGGGAAAAACTGAAGAAATATGGCCCGCTGATGCCGTTGGCGCCCTTGTTCGAGCCATAGCGGCTGTGGCATATTTGCCGTGCCCAGCCCGCCCGGTTTCCCTTCATGCGCACCCCGCCCGATCCCTGCGCCCCACCCCGCAAGCAGCGCGCCGCGAAAACCAATTCGCTGCTCTGGATCCTGGAGCCCTTGGCGCGCGACGCCGGCTACATGCATCGCAAGATGTTCGGGGCCGACGCGGCCTACCTGGACGGCTTGCTGTATCTGATCGTCGCCGACCGCGACGATCCCTGGAACGGTGTGATGGTCAGCACGTCACAGGACCGCCACGCGGCGCTGCTGGCAGATATTCCCGAATTGCTGCCGCATCCGGTGCTGGGAAAGTGGCTGTATCTGCCGCAGTCGAGCGAGTCCTTCGAATCGACTGCGGCCACGCTGGCGGCGTTGGCGCTGGCGCGGGATCCGCGCATGGGGGTGGCGCCCAAACCCAGGGCGCGGCGAAGCAAGGCTCGCACCGTCGGCCAATAAAAGGGCCAATAGAACGCCCCGCTACCCGCTACCCGCTACCCGGCGCCCGCGCCACGCGCCGCGGGTCAGTCACCCACCCGCACCACCAGCTTCCCGAAGTTCTTCCCTTCAAGCAGTCCGATCAGCGCGTCGGGCGCCTGTTCCAGCCCGTCGACGACGTCCTCGCGCCAGCGCAGCTTGCCTTCGCGGATCCACTGCCCCGCCACGCGCAGGAATTCGTCTTCCTGTTCCTTCGGAAAGTCGAACACGATGAACCCTTGCAGCGTGATGCGGCGCGACAGGATCTCGCGCATGGTGGCGGGCAGGCGATCCGGGCCGCGGCGGTCGGCGGGGCCGTCGTTGTAGTTGGCGATCAGGCCGCACACCGGCACCCGGGCAAAGTCGTTCAGCAGCGGAAGCACGGCGTCCCACACATGGCCGCTGACGTTCTCGAAATAGACGTCGATGCCATCGGGGCAAGCTTCGGCCAGCTTCTGCGCAAAGTCCGGCGCGCGGTGGTCCACGACCACATCAAAGCCCAGTTCCTCTTTGACGAAGGCGCACTTCTCCGGCCCGCCCGCGATGCCCACGACGCGCGCGCCCTTGATCCGCGCGATCTGGCCAACCACCGAGCCAACGGCGCCGCTAGCAGCAGCAACGACCACGGTTTCACCCGGTTTGGGCTGGCCGATGTTGAGCAGTCCGACGTAGGCCGTGAGGCCGGGCATGCCCAGCACGCCCAGCGCGGTCGACGGCGGCGCAATCGCCGGATCAAGGCGGCGCAGACCGCTGCCGTCGGACAGCGCGTAGCGTTGCCAGCCGGCAGACGACAGCACGATGTCGCCCTCACGCCAGTCGGGATGGCGGGACGTTTTCACCCGGGCGACCGTGCCGCCGACCATGACGTCCCCGATTTGCATGGGCTCGGCATAGGATTTTTCGTCACTGACACGCCAGCGCATGTACGGATCCAGCGACAAGGTCTGGACTTCCAGCAGCACCTGGCCCTCGGCCGGTTCGGGAATGGGCGCGCGCTCGACGCGGAAATCAGAGGCCTTGGGGCGGCCAACCGGCCGGGATGCGAGGACGACGCGCAGATTCTGGGGATGTGTCATGGTGAAGAGCTCCTTGAGTTGAGTCGGACATTTCGCGACAAGGGTCATCCTAGGACCGCCGTAGAGTTACAGATAGACTGATAGCTCGTAAACCAGATTTCATGGATTGATAATGTCAGCCGACTTCGACCCCGCCCTGCTCCGCACCTTTGTCGCGGTCTGCCGATACGGCAGCCTGAGCCGCGCAGCCGAAATGTCGGGCCGTGCGCAGTCGGCGCTCAGCACCCAGATCCGCCGGTTGGAGGAAATGGCGGGCAAGCGGCTGCTGCATCGCACCGGCCGCGGCATGGCCCCGACCACCGAGGGCGAGTTGCTGCTGAGCTACGCCAACCGAATCCTTGCGCTGGGCGAGGCGGCCGCGGCGCGGCTGCGCGAACGGGCGGTGGCGGGCAGCGTGCGCATCGGGTTGTCCGAGGATGTCGCGGTGGCCGCGTTGCCGGCGGCGCTGGGCCGGCTGCGGCGCGCGTGCCCCAACCTGCATCTGGACGTCGTGATCGACGACGGCGAGCGGCTGGCCGCGCGCTGGCAGGATGGCACGCTGGACGTGGCGGTGGGCGCGTGCGTGGGGTTCGTCGATGAACCCATCGAGACCTGGACAGTGGATCTGCACTGGGCCTGCGGGATCGACGAAACCCTGGACCCGGATCAGCCGCTCGATGTGATCGTGTACGCCGAGCCCTGCTCATGGCGCCGGCTGGCATTCGATGCGCTGACCGCGTCGGGGCGTGATTTCCGGGTGTCGCTGACCAGCCACAACGTAGGCGCCACGATCGCTGCCGTCGAGAACGGCCTGGGCGTGGCTTTGCTGACGACCGAGTGCCTGCGGCCCGACACCATGCGCGTGATTTCGATCGGGGCCGAAGGCGCGCTGCCGCTGACCGCGCAATTCGGCTTGTACGCGGCGCACCGGCTGAACGAAAGCGGCCAGGCTGCCGTTACCCTGCTGCGCGAAAGCCTGCGGGGGTGGACAGCACAGGCCATACCGCGCGAGTCCACGCTGATCCCCGCCTGAAGCGCTGCACTCGCGCCAGATTTGTTACCCCTGGCCGCCGCCTCCCGGTGCCACACTGTTCGTACACCCGCGCCGCTCGCACGAGGCCCTCGGGTCCGAACCCATCAGGAGGATCACGCCATGACCATGCCCCCCGCATCCGCCGCCAAAGGCGCCCGGCCCGCCATGCAGACGCCCCCGGTCGTCTCCACTGAAGATTGGGAAGCCGCCCGCCAGCAACTGCTCGTCAAGGAAAAGGCCCACACGCGCGCCCGCGACGCGCTCGCCGCGGAGCGCCGCCGCATGCCCTGGACGGCGGTGGACAAGGAATATGTTTTTGAAGGCCCTGCCGGCAAGGTCACGTTGCTCGACCTGTTCGACGGCCGCCGGCAGCTCATCGTCTATCGCGCGTTTCACGAGCCCGGTGTCTTCGGCTGGCCGGATCATGCGTGCCGCGGTTGCTCGATGGTGGCTGATCAGGTGGCCCACCTTTCGCACCTGAATGCGCGCGACACGACACTCGTCTTCGTCTCGCGCGCGCCGCAGGCGGACATCGAACGGTTGAAGGCGCGCATGGGCTGGACGATGCCGTGGTTTACGCTGACCGACAGTTTCGACGCGGATTTCGGCGTGGACGAATGGCACGGCACCAACGTGTTCTATCGCGACGGCGACCGCATCTATCGCACGTATTTCCTGAACAACCGGGGCGACGAGCAGATGGGCGGCACCTGGAATTACCTGGACATCACGCCGCTCGGACGGCAGGAGACCTGGGAGGATTCTCCGGCGGGCTATCCGCAGACGCAGCCCTATAAATGGTGGAACTGGCACGATAGCTACGTACCGGATGCGCCGCCGGACCAGAAATGGGTGGATGTGTCCGACGCGGGCGAAAAGGCCTTTCGCAATCACTGCGACCCGAAGTAGCCTGCGTCGCGGCGAGCGGCTGTTTTAAGATACGCGCTGGCAAATTCCGCAGCGCGCCCATGAACATCGATACCGCTTCCCGCAATCTTCGCCATCGTTTCCGAGTCAGCCTGCATGGCGAGTGAACTGGCTGACTGGAAACGCGCCTTCCAGCCTTGCCGCATTCCCGCGATTGCCGCACTCGTGCTTCTGGGCATCGCCATCTACTGCTTCAACGCGGCGAAAGACATCCGCCTGCCCTACGACCCCGCCAAGCTGAACACGATCCAGCTTCGTGTCGACAAGGTGGCAAGCTGCGACGCTCAGGCGCGGATACGCGGACGGTTGGAGCGTTACGCCGTGCCTTGCGTCTATTCGGGCAACTATCCCCACATGGTGTTCAAGTTCTTTGAGGCGACCTACAAGGTCCGGTACACCGAGGGCGAGCACGTGGAATTCATGGTGCTTGAAGACCAACAGCAGCTTACCGACGGCACGATTGCGCGCCAATACAACATGGCCATTCCCGTTCGGGTCTACGGCGTGCGCAAGAACGGCGAAACGCTGGTCGATGCCAAGCAGGTCCATGACGAGAACCATTCGCGCAAATTGCAATTCAACATGAACGGTTGGATCGCGTTGGTGCTGGCTGGCTGGGCGGCAGTGATTACTTTCAAACGGGCCCGCAAGATCCTGAACGACGCGATGTGGTGACGCTCAAGCGCGCTGGCGGGCCCCGTCCAGGACACGAGTCCAAGCCTGCATCAATGTCAGCGCGTCTGATTCCGTCACGTACTGCGGCGCCCCCCGCGCCATGGCGGCAAACAGCAGCGCATCGCATGCGCGCTGCCACAAGGGGTTCAACACCTGTTCGGTCTCGCCGTCTTCCTCGACCAGGATGAAAGCGCCGCCGCCATCCACTTGCTCGGCGCGCTTGCGCAGCTGGTCGTGAATCAGCAGAAAGCCGGCATGGATCGGCGAACGCGCCTTGTCGACACCCCGCGCAGCGGCCAGCGCACCGCGCCAGTCGTCTTCGCCATCGGACGTCGGCTCTCCCCCCTGTTGCGACCACCCCATCCAGGCCCGGCTGTACGCCCGCCAGGCGTCTTCCGGCAGGTTGTCCGCCAACGCCTGCGCCTGGCCGCGCGACAACGTGCCGATCTGCTCGACGATGTCCAGCACGCCCTCGCCCTTCGGTCCGAACAAGGCAGAGAGCGGCAATTCTTCCAACAAAGCGATTGCACTGGCGCGCCAATAGCCGGGCTGTGCGACGAGGTCGGACATATCGCCCTGCTTTTCAACACGCACGCGCCACAGCCGGCCCGGCCAGCGGCTTCCGATGACGATGGATTCGAGCGACTGGTCCACCACAATCCACGGCGGGACAGGCTTTACGAGCGACACGCGATCAGCGGTTCGCATCAGCTTGAAGGCGGGATCGGGAAGATCGAACCAGTACCCGACAGGCATCGCCTGACGCACCGGCGCAAGCCCGCTTTCCGTCACATCGCCGCCGCAATGCCGGCACACGCGCGCCTCGCGAAGGATGGGCTTGCCGCAGTGCAGGCAGTCGATATGCGAAGACAGAAGCGGCTGGCCGGCCAGCGGCGAACGGTTGGCGATGTTGGCCAGGAAGACGGCCGCCACCGGCGGGCTGATCAGACAGGCCAGCAGCGTCCAACCCACCCCATTGCGGCCACGCTTTCGCGCCATAAAGCCGACCACGATGGCCAGCGCGATCCAGAGAAAGATGATGAATAGCATGGCGCGATGTTAACCGTGGAGCGCTTCGGTCTTGCACCACCGGATTCAGCTGACCACAAGCATCGGTGACCCGCAAATGAAAGCCCCGGCTCAAGGCCGGGGTGGGATCAGGTCTTAAATGATGGGTCGTAGGCTTGCGCCCATTGGAAGCCATCACCAACCTTGAGGGGATTCTATGCTTTCCCGTCGGGCACGGTCAAACCACGGCGGCTGTTTTTTCCATTCAAGGCGCGGCAACATGCCCCAAACACTGCAATACCGTCCCCTTCTGATCGAAGCGCTCATCAGCAACGAGCGCATCAGCAGCTATCAGAACGTATTTCTTCCCGGCAACGATGTAGAGCTGATGGGCGTGTACCTGTGGAACGGCTTCGTTTGCGGCGCACTTTACCCTTTGATGGCCGCCGTGGAAATCACCTTGCGCAATGCGATCGACCAAGCGCTCGTCGCCGACATGGGCCGGTTCTGGTGGGCGGGCGGCAAGCTGCGCTACCGCACATTCGCGCCCGGCACCGAGGCGCCGCATCCAGTGCAGGCGGTGCGGGAGAACTTCGCCAAAGCGACTCGCAGCCATGCTGCCGAACAGCGCCGCCGCCACGCCGTGCGGGGTAACGTAAAGCCGCAACATCACGGCATTATTGCGAAGACGGAGTTCTCGACCTGGGAATTTTTGCTGGACGCGGAGTTCATGGGCCGCGGAATGATCTGGCCCAAACACTTGTCGGCCGTGTTCCGCGGTCCGTGGCCGGTGCATCGCGCCGCAGCGATGCTGGCCCATGCGCATGATCTGGTGGCGACCTTGCGCGATTTCCGCAACCGCCTTTTCCATCATGAACCGGCATGGAAGCGATACGGCGTGTTGAGCGAACCGGATGCCCTGCAGCACCTTCGAGAAAAAATCGGCAAGGTGGAAAGCCTGCTGGCGTTGATACACCCGGAAAACCTGCGGTTATTGCAAACCAATGGCCTGCTGCGGGACGCCCATCGCGCCTGCTCGTCAGCAGAGATTCGGCGCTTTCAGCATCTTGCCCGCACCCATCAGATCAATTCGCTGGATGACTTGACCGCCCTGGTCACTTATTGCGCGCGGGAGAATGCCATCCTTACCGCACAGACACCGCAGCGGCCACAGCAACGATTTTTGATTCGCTCGCCTTGAGCGCACGCGGCCAGCAGCGGCAGCCTTCCTATCAAGCAGACATTTTCGTCCTCGCAGGATCACCCCCCATCGCCTGCGCGCGCAAGCCGGAGTAATCTCCAGCCAGGAGATGATTTCGATGTGCACCGTGGACCCCTACAAAAAGGAAGCGCAAATGCTTGATATCACTTCAAAATTCCGCAGAACCGCCGTGGCGGCCGTCACGTTGGGCGTGGCCGGTCTGCTCTTTGCGGGCTGCACCACCACGGACTCGCGCGCCACGGCAACCGCCGCTGAAAAGCGTCAGGAGCTGGATACCGCTGCGGCGGCAACGCTGTCCAAGCTCTATGAGTCCGCGCCGCAGTCCAGGCAACTGGTGGAACGCGCCCGCGGCGTGCTGGTGTTTCCGGCCGTGCTGAGCGCCAGCTTCATCGTGGGGGCCCAGCATGGCTCGGGCGTGCTGCAGGTCAGCGGGCAGGACAAGGGCTACTACAGCATCACCGGCGGTTCCATCGGCTTTCAGGCGGGCGCGCAGTCCAAGGCGATGGTGCTGCTCTTCATGACGGACGACGCGCTGGCGAAGTTCCGCGCTAGCAGCGGCTGGACCATCGGCGCGGACGCCACGGTCGCCGTGGCCAACGTGGGCGTGAACGGCAGCATCGATTCCTACACCGCGCAGCAGCCCATCGTGGGATTCGTGATGAACAACGGCGGGCTGATGGCGGGCGTGTCGGTGGACGGCAGCAAGATCTCGCCGTTGCTGCTGTAGGCCACAACGGCCGGCGCGGACATCTCGCGCCGGCGCAATCTTTACAAGGAGATCACGCGTGATTACCGCAGAGGACAAGAAGCACCTTGCACGCTGCGTCGAGCTGGCCCGGCAGGCGCTCGATGCGGGAGACCAGCCGTTTGGATCGGTGCTGGTGTCGGG
>JAEYVD010000090.1 GCA_023432075.1 Pseudomonadota bacterium
TGGACGTCGTCGGCCTGATTCCCGCTTGCGAGAACCTGCCCAGCGGCAAGGCCAACAACCCGGGCGACGTCGTCACCAGCATGGCCGGCCTCACCATCGAGATCCTGAACACCGACGCCGAGGGCCGCCTGGTCCTGAGCGACGCCCTCACCTACGCGGAACGCTTCAAGCCGTCGGCCGTGATCGACATCGCCACGCTGACGGGCGCCTGCGTCGTCGCGCTGGGCAACCTGCCGGGCAACATCTGCACCCCCACCTACCTGGGCGACACCGCCAAACGCCTGGCGCGCGAGTTCAAGTCGCTGAAGGTCGAGGTCATGGACCGCAAGCAGGTCGAAGCGCTGGGCATGGGCTCGTTCCTGTCCGTCGCCCGCGGCTCCGAAGAAGCGCTGCGCTTCATCGTGCTGCGCCACGCCGGCGCCAAGACCGCCAAAAAGGCCGCCAAGTCCGAGGCCGCCAAGTCCGCGCAAGGCCCGATCGTGCTGGTCGGCAAGGGCATCACGTTCGACGCCGGCGGCATCTCGCTCAAGCCCGCGGCCACCATGGACGAAATGAAGTACGACATGTGCGGCGCCGCCAGCGTGCTGGGCTCGTTCCGCGCTTTGGCCGAACTCGAACTGCCGCTGGACGTCGTCGGCCTGATTCCCGCTTGCGAGAACCTGCCCAGCGGCAAGGCCAACAAACCGGGCGACGTCGTCACCAGCATGGCCGGCCTCACCATCGAGATTCTGAACACCGACGCCGAGGGCCGCCTGGTCCTGTGCGACGCCCTCACCTACGCGGAACGCTTCAAGCCGTCGGCCGTGATCGACATCGCCACGCTGACGGGCGCCTGCGTCGTCGCGCTGGGCAACGTCAACACCGGCCTGTTCTCCAAGGACGACGCGCTGGCTGACGCACTGGCGTCGGCGGGCCGCCGCGCGCTGGACACCGCCTGGCGCATGCCCATGGACGACGCCTACCAGGAACAGCTCAAGTCCAACTTCGCCGACCTCGCCAACATCGGCGGTCCTCCGGCCGGCGCCGTCACCGCGGCCTGCTTCCTGTCCCGCTTCGCCAAGGCCTACCCCTGGGCGCACCTGGACATCGCCGGCACGGCCTGGCGCGGCGGCAAGGACAAGGGAGCGACCGGCCGTCCGGTGCCGCTCCTGATGCAATACCTGCTGGACCAGGTTTGAAGCGACTGACGCCGAAAGCCCCATGACGCGCATCGATTTCGCATTCGGCGCGCCCGACCGCCTGCGCATGGCCTGCCAGGTCGTGCGCAAGCGCGTCCTGGCAGGCCAGCGGCTGGTGGTGTACTGTAAAGACGGTTCGCGCCTGGCGGCGTTCGACCGGATGCTGTGGGCGTTCGACGACACGGCGTTCGTGCCGCACGTGCTGGCAAACGATCCGCTGGCCGCTGAGACCCCGGTCGTGCTCACCGCCGGAGACCCGCTGCAGGCCTTGCAGGCCGCGGGACAGCCCGATCAGCCGCAGCCCTGGCTGATGAACCTGGACGACGATTGCCCGCCGGGCTTTGACGCTTTCGAACGTCTCCTGGAAATCGTCTCGGACGATCCCGACGACAAGCAGGCGGCCCGGCAGCGATGGCGGACCTACCAGACGGCCGGTCATGTGCCGCAAAGCCACGACCTGAGCCGCAAGACCCCAGGCGGCTGACCCGTCCCCCACGCGCGCCCGCGCGCCGCGTCCACCAGAATCTCGGGAGTTTCCATGCCCGCTCGCTCATCCGACCCCGGCATCCCCACCCTGACCCATCGCGCCGAGCCCTCGTTCCACGACCCGTCGGACGACGACGCCGATGCCCCGCTCTTGACGGAACTGGCCGACGAAGCCGGACCGGTCTACGAACACGACCCGTTCCCCGTGCTGACGGACGTAGCCGGCGACGACGAGCCGCCAGCGCCGCAGGCGCTCCTTTCGGCCGAACGGGCAGCAACCCCGTCCACGCCATCGCCCGCCGCCCCGGCACTGCAGGTTCTGCCGGACGCCACCGTGCTCGCCGCCCGCTTGCAGGCCGAGGTGGAACAGGTCATGCGGCAGGCGCTTGCCGACGCGGTGACGCAGTTACAAGCGCGCATGGATGCGGAATTGCCTGCTATCGTTGCCCGTGTACTCAATGAAGTCAGGCAAGGCTGACTGGATTCTTCAGGGAACTGTAAGGTATCCTTCGCATCTAAGCCTTCTAGGCAATCACCATATTTGCCGCATACAGGAGTTCTCCATGAACGAATATCGTCCGTCCCCTTTTAACCGTTCCGGCGCTGTCGCCGGCGCGCCGGGCGAGGTCGCTCGCAATCAAGTCCTGCGCAATACGTACTGGCTCCTGGCCCTGTCGCTGATCCCGACGGTGTTGGGCGCGGCCGTCGGCCTCTACACCGGCATCAACCGCGTCATGGGCGCCAGCCCCGGCCTGTCCGCCATTGTCTTCCTGGTCGGCGCCTTCGGCCTGATGTTCGCCATCGAGAAGAACAAGAACAGCTCGTTGGGCGTGGTTCTGCTGCTGGCCTTTACGTTCTTCATGGGCGTCATGCTTTCGCGCCTGCTTGGCTTCGTGATGGGCATGAGCAACGGTTCGCAGCTCGTCATGACGGCGTTTGGCGGCACCGCGATCGTGTTCGGCACGATGGCCACCCTGGCCACGACCATCAAGCGCGATCTGTCGGGACTGCAGAAATTCCTGTTCATCGGCGCGGTCGTGATCCTGGTGGCGGCACTGGCCAACATCTTCCTGCAACTGCCGGCCCTGATGCTGACCATCTCGGTGCTCGCCATCGTGATCTTCTCGGCGTTCATGCTGGTGGACCTGCAGCGCGTGGTCAACGGCGGCGAGACCAACTACGTCTCGGCTACCCTGGCCATCTACCTGGACGTCTACAACGTCTTCTCGAACCTGCTGATGCTGCTGGGCATCTTCGGCGGCAACCGCGAGTAACGCGCCGTCGCCAGACCAGCACCGAAAGGGCCTGCATGCACATGTGGGCCCTTTTTCATTGGGCCGCCCTTTTTTCCCCTCACTTCGACGGAGCCTTGCCATGCCTGACCGCCGCCGCTTCCTGCAAACCACCGCCAGCGCCGCCCTGTTCGGGGCCGCGTGGCCGGCATGGGCAGCCACGCCGGGGCAGGCCATGCTCAAGCGCCCGATCCCGTCGTCGGGCGAGACGCTGCCCGTCGTGGGCCTGGGCACCGCGGACACGTTCAACGTATCGCCCGGCGACGCGGCGGCCATGGCCCCGCTGGCCCAGGTAGTTGAAACGCTGATGCAGGCGGGCGGCAGCCTGATCGACACGGCCCCCAGCTATGGCGAGGCCGAAGCCGTCACCGGCACCCTGCTGGCTCGCGACGGCGGCCTGCGCAAGCGCGTGTTCCTGGCAACCAAGATCAGCACGCGCGGCCACGAATCCGCGATGCGCCAGATCAGGGAATCGCAACAGGCGCTGCGCAGCGACAAGCTTGACCTGATTCAGGTCCATAACCTGATCGACACCCGCAACCAGCTGGCGTTGCTGCGCGACCTGAAACAGCAGGGCGTGACGCGCTACATCGGCATCACGCATTACACGGACCATGCGCACGATGATCTGACCGAGCTGGTCGAAAAGGAAAAGCCCGATTTCCTGCAGGTGAACCTGTCGATCGCCTCGCGCAGCGCGGAAAAGCGCCTGCTGCCCGCATGCCAGGCCAACGGCGTCGCGGTGTTGATCAACCGTCCGTTTGAAGACGGCGCGCTGTTCCGCCAGGTCAAGGGGGTGGCGCTGCCGAAGCTGGCCGCCGAGATCGATTGCACGTCCTGGGCGCAGATCTTCCTGAAGTTCATCATTGGCCATCCCGCCGTCACGGCCGTCATCCCCGCCACGTCCAAGCCCGCCAACATGGCGGACAATGCGCGCGCCGGCTTTGGCCGCCAGCCCGACGCCGCTCTGCGCGATCGCATCGCCGCGCTGCTTGCCTGACGCCATGGCGGCCGCCCCTCTGTCCTGGCGCGTTCGTGCCGCGCGGGCGCTGGGCATCCAAGAGGACGAGCTCGCGCCCGCCGTGTGCGGGTTCGCGTTCTTCTTTTTCCTCTTTTGCGGTTACTTCATGCTGCGCCCCATCCGCGAAACGATGGGAATCCAGGCGGGCGTGAACCAGTTGCAATGGCTGTTCACCGCCACCTTTCTTGCCACGCTGGCTGTCGTGCCGCTGTTCGGCTGGATCGCCAACCGCGTGCCGCGCGCCACGCTGGTGACCTGGGTCTACGCCATCTTCGCGCTGACCATGGTGGGCTTTGCCGCCCTGCTCCACCTGCAACCCGGCAGTGTCTGGGCGGCGCGCGCGTTCTATGTCTGGCTCTCGGTGTTCAACCTGTTCGTCGTGTCCATCGCCTGGAGCCTCATGGCCGACGTCTTTCGCATGGAATCGGCCAAGCGGCTGTTCGCGCTGATCGCCGCAGGCGCCAGCGCGGGCGGCCTTTGCGGCCCGTTGCTAGGCGCCCTGCTGGCGGGCGCGCTGGGCCCCGCGGGCTTGCTAGTGCTTTCGGCCCTGCTGCTGACCGCCACGCTGCCGCTCAAGCAATGGTTGCTGGCGTGGCGCGCCGCATCCCGGCCCGACGTGGGTCTTGCGGATATGCAACGTCCCATCGAAGGCGCCATCCTGGCCGGACTGTCTCGCACCTTCCAGTCCCGCTACCTGCTCGGCATTTCCCTGCTTGTCGTGCTGTTGGCCACGCTGAACACCTTTCTCTACATGGAACAGGCGCGGCTGGTCGCCGACGCTTTCCCCGACACCGCCCAGCGCATCCGGGTCTTCAGCGCGCTGGATTTCACCGTGCAGACGCTGGCGCTGCTGTCGCAGATCTTCATCACCGGGCGCGTGGCCGCCCGCCTGGGATTGCGATTCCTGCTGACCGCCGTCCCGCTGGCGGTGGCGGCCGCTTTCCTGGCGCTGGCGGCCTTCCCCGTGTTCGCCGTGCTGGCAGCCGCCATGATCCTGCGCCGCGCGGGCGAGTATGCGCTGATCCGGCCGGGGCGCGAGATGCTGTTCACGGCGGTCACACCCGAGGACAAATACAAGACGAAGAACGTCATCGACACCGTGGTCTATCGCGGCGGCGACGCCGCCAGCGGCTGGGTGAAGGCCGGCATCGACACGCTGGGTTATGGCGCGGCACTGATCGCCCTGTTGGGTGCGGTGGTGGCGCTGTGCGCGGCTGCGGTGGGCCATGGATTGGGCAAGCAGGCCGATCGGCGAAACGACGATCTTCATTAGATTTGACCGAATAACCATGTGATTCAACCAAACGGCAGCCGCGTCGTGCGGTCGCACAATGGCGCAGCCCTCAACGCCTCGGGAATCGTCATGAAACGCTCTGCCTGCCTTGCCGCCCTGTTGCTTTGCCTCGCCGCGCCTCTCGCGCACGCCGATTACCCCGAACGCGCCATCACGCTCATCGTGCCGGCCGCTGCGGGCGGCAATGCCGACATCACGGCCCGCCTCATCGGCCAGGAAATGAGCCGCCTGCTTGGCCAGCCGGTCGTCGTTGAAAACCGCGTGGGCGCCGGCGGCCGCATCGGCACGCAAGCCGTGGTTCGGGCACCCGCGGCCGGCTACACCATCGGCTATGCCCACGTCGGCACGCTGGTGCTGCACCGCTACCTCTTCAAGCAGCAGTTATACGATCTGGACCGTGACCTGAAACCCATCGGCCTGGTCGCCGAGACGCCCAACGTGATCGTCGTGAACGCCGCCTCGCCGTACCGGGACCTGAAAGGCCTCATCGACGCCAGCCGCGCCCAGCCAGACCGCCTGACCATGACCTCGGCGGACCCAGGCACGACCAGCGAAGTGGGCGTCAAGCTCTTCATTGCCCAGACCGGCGCGGCAGTGCGCCAGATTCCGTACAAGGCCACGGCCGCACAGCTATCGGACCTGCTGGGCGGCCATGTGGATTCCATGATGGAAAACCTGCCGCCCTTGATCGGCAATCTGAAGGACGGACGGCTGCGCGCGCTGGCCGTGACCACTCGCAAGCGCGCCGCGTCCAATCCCGACGTGCCGACGGTGGCCGAACAAGGCTATCCGGACTACGAGCAGTCCGCGTGGAGCGCGCTGGTGGCGCCCGCAGGCACGCCGGCCGCCGCGATTTCGCGCCTGAACGCCGCAATGAACCAGGCGCTGCGCTCAGACACCGTGAGCCGCGAGTTGCGCAGCCGGTCCCAGGAGCCCTTGGGCGGCACGCCGCAGGATGTTCAGGCCCAGATCAAAAAGGAGCTGCCCAAGTGGGAAAGCATCATCAAGGCCGCCACACTGGATTGACCCGCGCCCCCGCGCCCCCGCGCCCCCGACGCCTTTCCCCGGAGCCCCCGAATGGCCAGCGTAACCCGCGAGGATTTTTCCGTGGCCGCCGCCACCAACGCGTCGGCATACCGTCGCATTACGATCCCCGTCCTGCGAATCGGGGCAGGCCCGGGACCCGCCGTCGCGCTGATCGCCGGCGTGCACGGCGACGAATGGGAAGGCCAGGCCGCCATCCTGGATTTGTGGCATCAGTTGCCGGACATCCTGCAGCGCGGCACCGTCTATCTGCTGCCCGCGGTCAACGCGGAAGCATCGCTTGCCGGTACGCGGCTGTCCCCCTCCGACGGCGGCAACCTGAACCGCGCCTTCCTCGGCGAACCGGCGCGCGGCTATACCGAAAGCGTGGCAGCGGCCCTGGAAGCGCGGCTGCTGCCCCGCGTGCAGGCCCTGGTGGACGTGCACAGCGGCGGCGCGTCGCTGCGCTACCTGCCGTCGTCGGTCATCACCCGCTACGGCAGCGACCCCTATGACGAACGCCTGCCCGCGCTCGCGCGCGCGTTCGGGCTGCCCGACTGCGTGTTCTTTCGCGGCGGCGAAGCCGGCTCGATGCCCGCGGCGGCCAGCCGTCACGGCGTGCTGCGCCTGTCTGCCGAGATCGGCGGCGGCCGCGAAACCAGCCAGCTGCTGGTGGACCGTTGCCGGGACGGATTGCTGGGCTGCCTGGCCGAATTGGGGTTGCTGCAGGGCCAGGCGCCCGCCCCTGCCGCGCAAGTCCGCCTCTACGACCTCGACACGCCCGCCGCGACGCTGCGGTCACGTGAGCAGGGCGTCTTCGTTCCCGCCGTGGAACTGGGACAATTCGTGGCCGCGCACCAGTGCATCGGCCGCCTGATCGAACCGGCACGGCCCGACGCCCCACCGCGCGCCCTGCTCAGCCCGCAGGCCGGCACGGTGGTGTGCCTTCGACCCCTCGCGCGCAGCGACGACGGTGATTGTCTGCTGCAGGTGGCCCCCGCTCTCCCCTTGGACACTCTCGCATCAAGATACTGACCCATGCAGATGAACCCCAGATTGACCGGCCTGCGCTGCATCCGCTGCGCATCCCTGTGGCCCGCGGGCGACTATCCCGAAGGCTGTCCCGCATGCCTGACGGCCGGCCACCCCGCCACGCTGGAGTGCCAATATGACGCGCACGCGGTGGACGAGGTCATGCCCCTGCCCGTGCTGTCGCCCGTGACGTTGGGCGAAGGCGGCACGCCTTGCCTTGCCGCACCCGACCTGGCGCGTGAAGAAGGCGTGGGCGCGTTGTGGCTCAAGTGCGAAAGCGCCAATCCCACAGGCAGCCACAAGGACCGCATGTCGGCGCAGCTGGTCTCGCGCGCGCGGCTGGCTGGCGCCACCCGCGTGGCGGCGGCTTCCAGCGGCAACGCGGGCGTGTCGCTGGCCGCGTACTGCGCCGCGGCGGGCCTGGAAGCCGACATCGCCATCACCCGCAACTGCCCGCCACTGCAACGCGAAGCCATGGAACGCTTCGGCGCCCGGCTGCGGGCGTTCGAAGACAGCCTGGGCCGCTGGCCCTACGTGGCCGACCTGTGCCGCAACCACGGCGCATTCGCGGGCACGAACTACCTGAATCCGCCGGTGGGCACGCATCCCTACGGCGTTGAAGGCTACAAGCCCATCGCCCAGGAGATCCTGGACGACTGCGGCGTGCCCACGGACATCATCGTGCCGACGGCGCGCGGCGA
>JAEYVD010000108.1 GCA_023432075.1 Pseudomonadota bacterium
AACCGCATCATGCGCGAGCTCTACGAGCAGGCGGGCGGCGAAGTGGTCGACGAGGTCTACCTGCCGCTGAACGCGCCCCAGGAGGACCTGGCCGATGTGCTGAAGCGCGCCGTGGCGTTGCGTCCGGACGCCATCTACTCGACCATGGTCGGCCGGGACATCGTCAAGCTGTACCGCGCCTACCGCGAGCTGGGCCTGGACCCGGCGCGCATGCCCATCGTCAGCCTGGCCACCAACGAGACCGACGTAGCGGCGCTTACCGCTGAAGAGGCCGAAGGCCACATCACGGCCGCGCCCTACTTCGCGTCCCTGGACACCGCGCCCAGCCGCCGGTTCGCCCAGGCCTACCATGCGCGCTTCGGCGAAGACAGCCCAATCACCGCGGGGGCCGAAGCCGCCTATTCCCAAGTCCATCTCGTGGCCGACGCCGCGCGCCGCGCGGGCGGTCTGGCCGTGCCCGACTTGGTGCACGCCCTGGACGGCGCCCAGTTCGAGGCGCCCCAAGGCCTGGTCACCATCGATGGGGACACGCAGCACACGTCGCTCTGGCCGCGCATCGCCCGCATCGATGCGCAGCGCCAGTTCAAGATCATCTACGCCGCGCGGGCCGCGGTACGGCCGGTGCCGTATCTGGTCGACCACGCGCTCGACCCCGAGGCCCTGGCGCTACCGTGACAGCCCCCTTGACCCGGCCCGGCCGCAGCACCACGGCGCTGCGCGAACTGAACGGCCTGCGCGTGCTGGTCCTGCATCCCCAGGACGCCGAGTCGCGCCTGTTGATGTCGCACCTGAAGCGCATTGGCTGTGTGCCGACCCAGCAATGGCCGCTGCCGGATACGCTCTGCACCGACGCCGACGTGGTCGTTCTGCCCATCGAAGAAGACTATCGCGATGCCATCCAGACACTGGCTGACAGCCTGAACGCGCTGAGCCCGCCACTGGTCGGCATCGTCGAGTACGAGAACCCCGCCACGTTGCAACTGGTGCTGCATAGCGGCTGCACCGGCGTCATCGAGCGGCCGATCCGCCCTTTTGGCCTGCTGACCCAGCTGCTGCTGGCGCGCACCGCCTGGCGCCAGCAGGCCGCCACGATGGCACACATGCGCAAGCTCGAAGGGCGTTACGCCGCGGTCAGCAAGGTCGCCACCGCCAAGACGCTGCTGATCGCGCGCGAAGGCATTACCGAAAACGAGGCGCACCGCCGCATCCAGGGCCGCGCCATGGCCACGCGATCGTCGCTCGAAGACGTGGCGCAAACCATCATCAACGAATTCTCCTGATCCCATGTCCGCCTTCTCATTTCAGACCGTTCCCCACATTCTTGTCGAACCGGGCCTGGCCCGCCGCCTGGGCGCCCTGCTGCGCGAGCGCCATGCCGGCGCGCGCGCGGTGCTTGTCACCGACAACTTCTTGAACCGCAGCGGCGCGCTGCAACCGGCGCTGGACAGCCTGGCGGCCAGCGGCTGGCAGACGTTGGTGATCGATGACGGGGGGGCCGATCCGCCCGAAGCCGTGGGCCAGGCGGCCGCTGAACGCGCGCGCGCGTTCGACGCCGACCTGGTGATCGGCTTTGGCGGCGGTTCGTCCATGGACGTGGCCAAGCTGGTGGCGTTGTTGTGCAAGAGCGATCAGCCGCTGGCCGCCATGTACGGCGTCAATCAGGTGCAAGGCCAGCGCTTGCCGCTGATCCAGGTGCCGACCACGGCCGGTACCGGCTCGGAAGTCACGCCGATCTCGATCGTGACCACGGGCGCCACCACCAAGAGCGGCGTGGTCGCGCCGCAGCTCTACGCCGACGCGGCCTTTCTGGATGCCGAACTGACGGTCGGCCTGCCGCCCGCGGCCACGGCGGCTACGGGCGTGGACGCGATGGTGCACGCCATCGAGGCCTACACCAGCAAACGCCTGAAGAATCCGCTGTCCGATCACCTTGCCATCCTGGCGTTGAAGCTGCTGTCCGCCAACCTGATCACCGTCTGCCGCGACGGCGCCAATCTGCAGGCGCGCTCGGACATGCTGCTGGGCGCGATGCTGGCCGGCCAGGCCTTCGCCAATGCCCCCGTGGGTGGCGTGCACGCGCTGGCCTACCCCATCGGCGGCATATTCCATGTACCGCATGGCCTGTCGAACGCGCTGGTGCTTCCCGCCGTGCTGCACTTCAATGCGCAGGCCGCGGCGCCGCGCTACGCCGAACTGGGGCGGGCGGTGGGCTTGCCGCCGGCCGCGGATGACGCCAGCGGCGCGGCCGCCTTCATCGCCTTTCTGGAAGACCTGATCTGCCAGGCCGAGTTGCCGAAGGGGTTGCGCGCGGTGGGCATCTCGGAAGCCGACTTGCCCACGCTGGCAAGCGCCGCCATGGCGCAACAGCGCCTGCTGATGAACAACCCGCTGCCGATAGACGAGGCCCAGGCGCTGGACATCTACCGCGCCGCCTACTGAGCCCCCTGCCGCGCGACCCTCGACGTCATTTCAGCGCCTGGATGATCACGAGCGCAAGCCACATGCCGAGCAGGCCGCCGCCCAGCCAGCGCCACCGGCCCATGCGCCGCCACGCGGCCGCCCAGGCAGACGGGTCGCGGGAATGCGGTGCGCCCGCTGGCGCACCGTGGCGCTTGAGCGCGGCGCGCGCCGACTCGGCGATGCGGATGCCGTAGAGATACGCGCCGGTCAGGGATAGCGTGGTCAACAACATTCCGAAAAAGCACCACAACGCCCGCACCGGCCAACCGCCAAACGTGCCGAAATGGAGGGGGTCGGCCGCCTCGCCGATGCGCTGGTGAACACGCATGTCCTGCCCGTCGTTGCGTCCCAGGATGGCGCCCGAGGCGATCTCCACGCCGATGACGTTGGCGCGCTCGCGCAACAGCCATCCGTTTGCCTGCCCTTCCAATAGCAGCGCCTTCCCATTGGGGCTCGGCCGCACGCTGGAGATCTTCAGATCGGGCCACGCCGCCTGCGCGGCAGAGATTGCCTTGTCGACGTCCTGGGCGGCCAGCGGCGCGTGCGTGGCCGCGCCCTTGAGCTGCACGATCGTTGGCGGAAGCGGCGCCTTCGCCCCCAGCGACTCAGCCAGATACCAAAACGCGGTCACGCCGATGAGCAGCATGAACCCGAGGCTCCAGACGCCCGCCAGGCGATGCACATCGCCCCACGTCAGCCGCGGTTTGCCCTTGCGTGGCCAGGCCAGGAATCCGCGCCACCAACGCTTGTAGATGTAAAGGCTGCTGACCAGCATCAACAAGAGCGGAATCGACACAAGGGCGACCAGTGGCACGCCATATTTCGGGGGCAGCATGAGGTTGCGATGCGTGTCCCGCAGCCATCGCTGCGCGCTCCACCACGACGATTGGCCCGTCACTTGCGCGGTATGCGGATTCACCCACACCCGCAGCAATTCACCATTGTCCTGACGCATCAGCGCTTCGGCGGCAAAGCGGTCGCCGTGCGGCGCGGTCAGGCTGCGCAGGCGCAACTCGGGGTGCGCCCGCTCCGCGGCCGCCAGCATTTCTCCCCAACTGGCCTGCCGGTCCTGGGGCGTCACGCGCATGGCGGGTTCGATCAGCCAATCGATCTCGGTCGCCACCACCGCCAACGTCCCCGTACAGAAAATGAAGCTGAGCAGGAGGCACAGGTTCATGCCAATCCAGCTGTGCAGATCGAACCAAAGCCGGCGGGCGGACGATCGCGTCTTGGCTGCGGCAAGCGTGCCAGCGGCAGATTCAAGGGAGGTCGGCATGAGACATGAACGTGATGTAAAGCGGCGCAAGGACGAAATTTTCGGGCGCATTGCCGCGCCCATCCCGCATTGTAGTGCTTATAATTAATCATTGTTATTCTCATTCGTAAATCACGTTGATCATCGATCACGCGTGCCGCCGCGTATGCATACCCACCGCTTCTGCTCCGCCTGACGTCCCTCCATGTCCTTGCATTCCTATTCGGCACTGGCCGCCGCCATCGTGCTGGCCGCCCCCTTTGCCGCTGTCGCTCAGACTGCCGATTCCCCCGTGCAACTGCCCGCCGTACGCGTCACCGGCGACGATGACGCCGGCCAGGACGGACTGTTCAACCCTGTCGCGCCGCCCACCGTCAACAAGTCGTCCGTACCCCTGTCCAGGACGCCCCAGTCGATCACCGTGGTGCCGCGGGCGGTCCTGGACGCGCAGCAGGCGCAGACCCTGGCCGACGCGCTGCATAACGTGCCCGGCGTGGTCGCCAATCAGTTTGGCCGCCGTGGCTGGGACGACCTCATCATCCGCGGCCAGGTCGCCTCGGATTCCTTGTTCCTGGACGGACTGCGCACGGCGGCAGGCAACCGTGTCGCCGAACAACTCTTCGGCGTTGAACAGGTGGAGGTGCTGAAGGGGCCGGCGTCACTGCTTTACGGTCAGGTCCTTCCCGGGGGCTTGGTCAACATGGTCAGCAAGCGCCCGCGCGCCGAAACCTTCGCCGAAGCGGCCACCACGCTGGGCAGCCACGATCTCCGGCAGGCCACGCTGGACATGGGCACCCCGCTGTCCGAGAGCGGCAAGGCAGCGTTTCGCGTCAATGCCTTGGCCATGAATTCGAATGACGAGACCGACCACGTGTGGTTCAAGAATCGGTTCATCGCCCCGTCGCTATCTTTGGATCTGGGTTCGCGCACGGATTTCACCATCCTGACCAGCTACCAGGAGCGCCGCTACATTCGCCAGCAGGGACTGCCGATCGTCGGGACGGTCCAGTCCAACCCCAATGGCGCCATCCCGCGTGACCGCTTCACCGGCGAGCCCGGCCAGGATCCCTATCGCGGCTACCAAAGCCGCGTGGGCTACGCGCTGACGCACCGCTTCGACAATGGCTGGACTGTCAACCAGAACGCGCGCTGGCAATCGTTCACGCTCAATGGACAACTGGTCGCCAATGGCTTGCTGCGCGCCGACAATCGGACGCTGCGGCGCACCGCCACGGACCAGCATTGGGACGGCGACACGATCACGTTGGACACCAACGCGCAGCGCAGATTCGATACGGGATTCGGCGCCCACGACATCACGGTCGGCGTGGATTACCTGCGCACGCGCGAGAACAGCCTGTCGTACAACTGCTCGGTGCGGGACCTGGACGTCTACCAACCGGTTTACGGCAGTCCCATCAACTGCCCGGCCAATCCGCGCACCGACAGCAGCACCACCGTGCGCGCGATCGGCGTGTATGCGCGCGATCAGATCGCGCTGGGCGAGCGGTGGAACGCGGTGTTCGGCCTGCGCCATGACACCGCCAGCACCTATTCGTCCGACCATCTCACGCAAGCCCGCGAGGACAGCAGCGATAACGCCATCACCGGGTCCGGCGCGCTGATGTACGAGATTGCGCCCGGCGTGCGGCCCTACATCAGCTACGCCACCTCGTTCTATCCCAACAGCGGCACCAACGTTGACGGCAGCACCTTCAAGCCCGAAAGCGGCAGGCAATGGGAAGCCGGCGTGAAGTTCGATCTTGACGACGGCGCCACCAGCATCACGGTGGCCGCGTTCGACCTGGAGCGGCGCAACGTCCTGCAGGCGGACCCGGTGAATGACGGCTACAGCATCGCGGTCGGCAAGCAGCGCACGCGCGGCGCGGAACTGGGATGGGCGTCGGACCTGGGCAATGGCCTGAGCCTCATGGGCGGCTATGCCTATCTATCGGCCGTGGTCGTGGACGATGGCGGCCAGGTGCCCTCCACCAACAACACCCGGCTCAACAGCGTGCCGCGGCACAGCTTCAACGTGACGGCGCGCTATCGGATGCACGGCAGCCTGGCCGGATGGGAACTGACGGGCGGCCTTCGTGCAGAAGGAAGCCGCTATACCTACGGCTACGACATTCCGGGATATCTGGTGGCCGATGCAGGCGTGGCGTATGACACGGGACGTTGGCGGGCGGCCCTGACCATGAACAACCTGTTCGACAAACAGTACTACGCGGGCGGCGTGCGTAACGCCGTTGCGCTGGGGGATGGACGCACCACGTTGGTCAGCTTGGCCTTGCGCTACTGAAGCGACGCGCCTACCGGCAAGGGAACGACCGCGCCAGCGCCTCGCCCACCAGCGGCCCGGCGTTCCCGTTCACCCGGCTATCTGGCAGCGCAGTCAGATAGCTGTGCGCCCGCTCTTTCAATTCATGCGGCAGGACGCCGGTTCGCGTGCACCAGACCGTACCTTGCGTCTGATCGGCAATCCCGGTCACATAGGCCTGCGCATAGGCCGAAGAAAACTGGCGTGCCAGCGAGGCATCGCGAATCTCCGAAGGCATTTTTCCTTCCATGGCGGCGATCAGATCGGCGCCGGAAAAATGCCAGGTACGGACATCCTGCGCCTGGACGGTCACGCAGGAAAACAGCATGAAGATCAATGCCACGCGTTTCATTGTTCAACGTTCCTCTTTGAAGCTGATTCCCGAATCTGACCGAAGCATAGCGTAGTCGCGACCGATCGGCCCAAAGCGGTCTGCCCGTCGTTCCGCATGTGGCAGGTATCAACATACCGCGTTCCTCATAGACTCCCCATTCAAGTCCGGCCGGCGGCCGGGCGCCTCTTGAATGCGGAGCCACTCATGACAGCACCTCGGGCGGGTCTCAGACCCGCCGACTTCCTATCCCCCACCGTCGCCGCCCTGATTTCGGTCCTGGTGAACTACGGCGGCACCTTCGTCCTGGTGTTCCAGGCGGCCGAGCTGGCCCGGTTGTCGCCGGCGCAAACCACCTCCTGGGTATGGGCGGTATCCGTCGGGGTGGGCGTGACCGGCGCGCTGCTGAGCTGGCGCTACAAGGCGCCGGTCATCACGGCGTGGTCCACGCCTGGCGTCGCGTTCCTGGCAACCGTCATGCCTTTCACGCCTTATGGCGAAGTCATCGGCGCGTACATGCTTTCGGCGCTGGGCTTCATCGCGCTGGGGCTGTCGGGCGCTTTTGAAAAACTTGTGCGCAGGATCCCGGGCGGCATTGCCGCCGGCTTGCTGGCAGGTATCCTGCTGCAGTTCGGCGTCAATGCCTTCGGCGGCGCCAGCGCCGACCCCCTGCTCGTGATCGTGCTGGTGGTCTCCTACGCGCTGCTCAAGCGCTTTACCTCGCGCTTTGCCGTGGTCGGCATCCTGGCCATCGGCCTGGGACTGCTCATCGCGCAAGGCCGCATCGACTTCTCGGCGGTCCATCTGCGCCTGGCGGCGCCCGTGTTCGAAATGCCCAGCTTCTCGTTGCAGGCGCTGCTGGGCGTCGCCCTGCCCCTTTTCATCATCACACTCACCGGCCAGTACATGCCCGGCATGCTGGTGCTGCGCAACGACGGCTTCCGGACCAGCGCGAATCCGATCCTGACCGTGACCGGGCTGGGTTCGCTCGTCATGGCGCCCTTTGGCGCGCATGCATTCAATGTCGCGGCCATTACCGCGGCCATCTGCACCGGCAAGGATGCCCATGAAGATCCCGCCAAGCGATACATCGCGGGTCTGGCCTGCGGCGTGTTCTACATTCTGGTGGGCACGTTCGGCGTCACGTTGGCGACGCTGTTCATGGTGCTGCCCAAGGCCTTCATCACCACGCTGGCCGGGCTTGCGCTGCTTGGCGCCATCGGCGGCAGCCTGGCCAACGCCATGGCCGACGCACGCACCCGGGAAACGGCGCTCATCACGTTCCTGGCCACCGCCGCGAACGTGACCCTGCTGGGCGTGGGCGGCGCATTCTGGGGCCTGGTGGCGGGCCTGACCGCGCACCTGCTGATGCACGGCAACCGGGCCTACATGCTGCCCCGTGAAGGCCAATCAGGCGCTTGACAACGCGTTCGACAGACGCAGCACGGCGTCCTCGATCTCGTAGGCCGTCAGCGACGCGTAGCCCAACAGCCAGCCCGGCTGCTTGAACTCGCCGGCATACAGGCGGCTCAGCCCGGGCAGGCGCAGACCGGCGCGCTCTGCCAGACGGAGGGTCTTTTCCTCGGTCCAGCCTGGCTGAAGCAGGCATGGAATCTGCAAGCCGCCCGGCGGACGCACGGCCTGCACGACGCCGTCCAGCCGCTTTACCAGCGCCGCCAGCAGCACCTCCCGGCGTCCCGCGTACAGCTTGCGCATCGCCCGCACGTGCGTGTGGTAATGACCGTCTTCCATGAAGCGGGCCAGCGTCAGCTGCAGTATCTGCGGCGTGTGTCCGTCCATGATGCTGCGCGCCCGAGAAAAGGCGTCGACCAGTTCCAGCGGCAGCGCCATGTATCCCATCCTGAGGCCGGGATACAGCGTCTTGCTGAACGTGCCCAGGTACAAGGTGCGTTGATCCCGGTCCAGGCCCTGCACGCAAGCGGTCGGCAACCCGTCGTAATGGAACTCGCTGTCGTAGTCGTCCTCGATGATCCACTTGCCATGGCTTGCGGCCCAACCGATCAGCGCCAGCCTGCGTTCCAGCGACAACGTCACACCGGTCGGATACTGGTGCGACGGCGTCACGTACACGCAACTGGCGCCGCTGCGGTCCGCGTGCAAAAGATCCGTGCGTATGCCCTGCGCATCGACGTCGATGGGTACGATCCGCGTCTGCGCGGCTTCGAACGCCTTGCGGGCGCCGAAGTAGCCGGGATTCTCCATCAGGATGGGCGTGTCCGCGTCCGCCAGCAGTTGCGCGCACAGATAGAGCGCTTGCCGGGTGCTGCTCAGCACCAGCACCTGTTCAGGCAACACCTTGGCGCCACGCTCCAGGTTCAGGTAGGCCGCGATCGCGCGGCGCAGCGGTTCGGCGCCCTGCGGGTCACCATGCAGCAGCACGTGGGCGCGGTTGTCCTTCATGACCTGGCGCTGCAGGCGCTCCCAGACGCCGGTGGGAAACGTGCGCGTCTCGGGCAGTCCGGTGGCGAACGCCTTGACGACCTGCTGGTCGGAAACGCCGCCGCTCTCCAGGATCGCCCGCCCGCGAAGGCTGAGGCCCTTGCCGGGCTGCGCCGCGCCCAGCTGGCGCGCAAGCGTTGCCCGCTTGCGCGTCGCGCCCCGCAGCTCGATGCCCACCGTCTCGGACACATAGCTGCCCGAGCCCTCGCGGCGCACGATGTAGCCGTCGCGGTGCAGTTGTACATAGGCATTCTCGACGGTGTCGCGCGACACGCCCAGCGACTTGGCCAGGCCACGCGTCGCGGGCAGCTTGACCCCCGGGCCCAGCGCGCCGTCCAGGATCAGCGCGCGCAGCGCCCGCTGAATGCGCTGATGCAGGTCCAATCGCTGGAGCGCCGCCTCGCTCATCCGAATCTTGAGCGTGTCCAGCTGGAATGTCGTTGCCATGAGGTCGCGTAACAGTCTGCCGCCGCCCTCAGCCCCGCTTGCCGAACAGCAGGGCCAGGCCGAACACCGCGCCAAGCCCGCCCACCACCGCCAGCGAGATCGACGGTTCGCGCAGGTTCAGCGCCATGATGGCCGAACCGGCGCCCAAGGCCGTGATCACGCCGCCCACCAGACGCCCGCCCGTCGATCCGTAGAAATGCGTGCGGCGCGCGGCGGCCGTGCCCGCCGGCTGCCGCGCCTGCCACGCAGCCAACGCCGCTTCAAATTCGCGCAGCAGCCTTTCGCGGCTGGGCAAGTCCGCCGGGCTGACCAGCAGCGTGGGAAGGCCGGGACGGACCAGTTTCAGGTAGTCGTCCGTGCCCCAACTGCTCAGGTCGGCAAAGGCGATGGGCGACCGACGTGAAAACTCCAGGCCATCCGGCGTCTCCCTGACGGCGTTGCGCGTGGGAAAGCCCTTGAACGCCACCAGCGGCGGCACTAGCAGGCCCAGCACGGCCAGCGCCGCGCCCAACCCGATCGGCCCCCGGTTCAGCACCACCAGCATGAAGCTGCCCGCCGCCAGCACGAACGCCAACGGCACCGACAACTGATGCCATCGCGTGTACACCGCCGCCTGGATCCCTTCACTGCTTTTCATGCTTGCCGCCCATGCTCGTCTGTCGTTTGCGAAATCATCCGGCAAATTGCCGGGTCAATTGCTTGCTTTTATCAGATTGGAGCCGTTGCCGCCCATCGGCACCGAGCGAATGTCGGGCATGCGGTCCGGATCGGGCCAGTATTCGATCTTGATGATCGCTTCCTGGAAGATGTCGTCATCGACCAGCACCTCGGTGCGCAGCACCGCGCAGCCATTGCTGACGTTGAACTTCACGACCTCTTCCCACGGTTTGCTCGTGAACTCGATGGGTTGGCTCCGGTCCTTGCGTATCCAGCGCCACGCATCGGCCCACCCCGGGCGCGAGGCCATGTTGTCCACGTACTTGTCCATGCGGTCGGCCCACGTTTCCGGCTTGGGCCGGCCTTGCACGAGCTGCGCATTGGAGGGACCGCGCGGCTGCAATTCGGGGTCATTCGAACGCATCGACCCCTTGCTGGACACCACCGCGCTGACGCCCTCGCCCACCAGCTTCAGGCTGTAGGCGTAGTCGCTGTGCTCGGTATAGCCGGGCATCACCACTTCCAGCACCAGCCGGTCGCGGCCGAAAATTTCGCCTTGCCACAGGCCCTTCCAGTCCAGCGTCACGCGCACGCCGAACACCGCGCGGTTGAACTCGTAAAGTTCCTCTTCGCGGTTCTCGTACAGCGGGCGGTCCTCCACGTTTTCAAACGCCGCCGAGCGCATGCAGCATCGGGTGAACCAGATCTCCAGTTCGCTGTCCTTGGCGCTATCGCCCCAGAACTTGAAGTACAGGCCGGCCGCAAGCAGGCACAGGCCCAGCACGATCCAGCCCCAGACCGGAATCCCCAGCAGCACCGTGCCGCCGCTGGTCAATCCGACCATCGCGCTGCCAAACCCGCCGGCCCCCGCCACCACGCCGGCCGCGCTGAAGGCGCCGCCCAGGCTGACCAGCGCCGTCGCCACGCCGGTCAGGCCGGACAACAACAGGAACATCGAGGACGTCGCATACGCGCCGCCCGCCTCGTAGTTCTTGACGTCGTACTGGTCCACGGCGCTGAGCGCGTTGTTGGCGCCATCCACAAACGTGGCCGCCGCCGCGAACACCGCGCCCGCCGTGCGCACAGTGGCCAGACGCATGTTCAGGGTCAGGTTCATCGAATACGCGGTATTCGTGCCCACACGCGCGCCGATCGCGCCCGCCGTGGCTTCGATCGCCACGCTGCCCACGCCCAGCACGCCGGACGTGATGCCGAACCAGGCCTTGCGCGCCGCCTTCGCATCGCCGATGGCGTCGGCCTTGTTCAAGTCCGACACAGACGTGTACAGGGCCACCAGCGTCAACACGCCTGTCGCGCTCGCGTTCTGGCCGTCCCGTGTCTTGGCCCACTTGACCAGCCCCGCCAGCGGCGACATGGTGGGCGCCGGCAAGGCCAGCACCCTGGGCGGCGAGGGCAGGGACAACTGCGGCGAGGCCGCAGGGCGAGAAGGCGGCGGCGCGTTGGCGGCCGCGTTCAGCTGCGCATCGACCTCCTCGGGAATGATGTAGTTGATCGTCAGCGGGGTGGAGCGTTCGGCCTGCGTGCCGATCCAGCCGGACTGCATGTGCTTGTTCGCGTAGATCCCGCCTCCGCCGCCGACCGTGACCGACGTCAGATTCGGCTCCCAGACGATCTGGTGCATGTCCGCGATCATTCGCGGCAGCGTCGTCGTATGCGTGCGCACTGCCACCACGATGTTCATGCGCGCCGACACGGACAACGTGACGCGCGCCGCCACCCGTTCGGCGATGGGGTCGCCCGACAGGGTCAGGCGCAGAAGCTGCGTGGCCATGAAGCGGCCAATCGCCGAGCCCGCCGCCCGCATGGGCGGCAGCTTGCCGTCGGCCGCCCGCAACTTGATCCAATCGTTGTAGCTCTTGACCATCTTGCGCAGGTTGGACACCTGCTTGGAGATCACCTTGCCTTTGCCCTCCCGGTTCAGGAAGGCCAGCAAGTCGCCATCGTTGCCCGCCAGCGACCGCCATATCGCCTCGTAGGTGCCGTCGACCATGTCCTCGTCTTTCAGCGAGTCGTCGATGGCCTTGTGCTCGCTGGCCACCGCGCCCGCGCCATCGACGCACATCGCCATGTCGTCTTCCAGGCGCTCGCCGGCGGCGGCGTCCTTGGGCGAATACGCCTTGCACGCCAGCCAGAACGTATCTCGGCCATACCACCAGGCCCAGTCCTTGCCCGCGCCCTCGATCTTGTCGCGCATGCGGGCAATGGCCGCCTTGTTTTCGCTGAGCGTCCTGGTGACCTTGCCGGTGTCGATGCGCTCGCGCAAACGCTGGCGTTCGTCGCTGGACGAGTCCATCTGCTTTTCCAGCCCGTCGATGATCTGCGCCACCGCCACTTCGCGCAGCCGGGTCGGCTCCAGATGATGCTCGGCCAGCTCGCCCATGCACTTGTTGCGCCAGGTGGAAATGTCGGCCAGCACGCCCACCGGATCGCGCAGCGCCAGCGCCACGCCGCCCTTGGGCGTCATCTGCCGCATCTTGCCGGCCATCGCCGCGGCCTGCCCGCCAAACAGGCTGACGCCGGGGGTCAGCGTGTTGGAAAACAAGGTCGCCGCGCCGGCGGCGTCCCGGAACTCGATCGAATGCTTGGCCAGATTGGCGCCGTCTTCCGCCACGCGAAAGCCCGTTTCGGGCTTGGGGTAGCCCCCCGCCCAGACGGCCTTGGCGTCCAGCTCCACCATGACCTTCTTGCGCCAGCGATCATTGCGCGTCAGCTCGCGGCGGATATCCTGCGTCCACCACACGCGCGAATAGCCGACCCACACGCTGCGCGACGCGTTTGCGGGCGCCTCGACGTTGATCAACGCGGATTCCAGGCCGTGGCCTTCGCGCGTGCACGTGAACGTCGGTTGCTCGGACGGACGGTTGTCGTCGTCAACCGGCACTTCCTTCATCTGCCCCGTTGCCGTGGCCGCGAACGCGCGCCAGCCGTAGCTGCGGCGCGGATCCCAAAGGTACACGTAGCCGGCCGTGATGGCGCGCAGCATGTAGGCGCCCTGGCGCATGGTCTCGTAGTACAGCTCGGGATCCGTGTACACGCCGTCGGGCAAATCGTTCTTGCCGCCCGGCACGTACGCAATTCGCATCGGCAGGATGGGCAGCCCCGGCCGGCCGCAGAACTTGCCCTTGCAGGGCAACGCGTCGTAGTCAGTCGTCATGCTTGCAGATCCTCCCGCGCCTGCGCCTCTTGCGCAAACCGCTGCCAATCCTCGTCGTCCATGTCCTGCGCGGCGCCGCGCAGGCGGCCGCCTTCTTCT
>JAEYVD010000176.1 GCA_023432075.1 Pseudomonadota bacterium
CGCGGCAGGACGTCGCCGAAATGACCGGCACCACGCTGCACACCGTCAGCCGGCTGCTCAGCGACTGGAAGCAGCGCGGCATCGTCAGCAGCGGCCGCAAGCGCATCGTGCTTCGCTCGCCCGCCGCTCTGGCCAGCCTGTCCCAAAACGCGCAGCCGGCCATGGACTGCGCGTCGTGCCTGTCGTGCCGCAACGGGTCACCGGCAGCAACAAACCTCTAGCCCTCTTCCAGCACCAGCCGCATCCCCAGGTTCGCGGGCGGCACGCCGACAGAACAGGCGCCGTTCTTGGGATCGCGGATGAAATCAGGCAGATACGCAATATGCCGTCCGGCCGCGACGCGTATGCCGCAGTTGCGGCTCAGGTCGGCGTCTTCGGCAGCATCCGGCGCCGCGTCCAGCACGCGGCGCGAGTGGCAATCAGATGTCCAGTCCCAGACGCTGCCCGCCATGTCCTTCAGGCCGGCCGCGTTGGCGCCGTACTGGCCAAACGGCCGTACATCGATGTCGGCGCCCTGCTTGCCGCGGCGGCTTTCCTGTTCGTATTCCGCCAGCCAGCGCTGCGCAGGGTCGTTGGGCGCCTGGCCGTTGTCTTGCAAGGCCGCGGGCGGCGCTTCTTCGCGGTAGGCCTCGCCGGCGGCGTAGATCCATTCGGCATAGCGCGGCAAGCGATAGCGCTGGCCGGTCGATCCCGATAGCCACGCTGCGTAGGCCGTCGCGTCGGACCAGCTGATGCCCGTGGCGGGCAGATCGGCAGACGCATCCTTGCGGTGCGCCGCGTCCAGCGGTTTGCAGGCGCCGGCGGCCACGCACGCCGCGTATTCGGCCTGGCTGACCTGACGCGTCATGATGGCGACGCCACGCGGGTGGCGGGTGGTGACCGGCGCGGGGGTGACGGGATAGCCGTTGCGCAGCGCCTCGCCGGGGGGCTGGTGCGTGACCTCGCCAGGCGGCAGCCGCGTGAGGTCAGGCAACGCAAAGCGGGCCCGGTCTGCGGGCCCGCAAGCGATCAACAACAATGACATGGCGCCGGCAGCGGTTGCGGCAATAGGCAGGAAGCGCATGCGGAGTTTCTCCGAAGCGCCTGCGCCAGGCCGGCGCAGGCTTTGCCTCCATTGGACCGGGAGGTCCCCTTCGCAACGTTGCGCTGGCGCAAAGTCGCGAAGGGGCGCAGGTCAGCCGCGTGCCGCCTTGGGCGTCAGGCGCGGTTCGACCAGCGCGGGCTTGCTGCTGAGAAGGCCCAGGATCACTTGCATGACCATGGCCAGCGCGCCCAGCAGGAACACGACGTCGCCAAACGTGCGGCCCCAGCGCAGGGTCTTGAGCAGGTCCTGCTGCATGAAGGCTTCGCTGCGGGCGTACCACATGCCTTCGCTGACGCTGGCATGGAACTGGATCAGGCCCACCGGCAACAGGCTGGTGAAGATCATCAGGGCCAGACCGATGTTCATGCCCCAGAAGGCCAGCTTCATCAGGCCCGGGTTCAACGCGTACTGCGGGCGGATGTAGCGCAGGACCAGCAGCGTGAAGCCAAGCGCCAGGAAACCGTACACCCCGAACAGCGCGGCGTGCGCGTGCACCGGCGTGGTGTTCAGACCCTGGATGTAGTACAGCGAGATGGGCGGGTTGATCATGAAGCCGAAGACGCCGGCGCCCAGCATGTTCCAGAAGGCCACCGCCACAAAGCACATCAGCGGCCACTTCAGGTTGTCCATCCAGGCGGCGCGGGTCTTCAGGCGCCAGTTTTCCCAGGCTTCATAGCCCAGCACGATCAGCGGCACCACTTCCAGCGCCGAGAAGCTGGCGCCCACCGCCATCACAGGCGTGGTGGTGCCCGCGAAATACAGGTGGTGGAACGTGCCGGGAATGCCACCCAGCATGAACAGCGAGGCCGAAGCCAGGCTGGCTGTCGTCGCCATGCGGCGCGACACGAGACCCAGCGTGGAGAAGATGAACGCGAGCGCCGTGGTGGCGAATACTTCGAAGAAGCCTTCGACCCACAGGTGGACGATCCACCAGCGCCAGTACTCCATGACGGTCAGGTGCGTGCGTTCGCCGTAGAAGAACCCGGCGCCGTAGAAGAGACCGATGGCGCCAACGGAGGCCGTCAAGAGCGCCAGCAGGTTCTTGTCGCCGCCCGGGGTGCGCAGCGCGGGCACGATGCCGCGCAGCATCAGCACCAGCCAGAAGCAGATGCCCGCAAACTTGCCGATCTGCCACAGGCGGCCCAGGTCGACGTATTCATAGCCTTGATGGCCCAGCCAGAAATTCAGCTCGGGCGGCATGATCTGCGCAATGGCCAGGTAGTTGCCCGTAAACGAACCGACCACGACCAGCACCAGTGCCCAGAACAGGATGTCCACGCCGACCTTCTGGAACTTGGGATCGCGGCCGCCGTTGATCAGCGGCGCCAGGAACAGGCCGGCGGCCAGGAACCCGGTGGCAATCCAGAACAGGGCGCTCTGAATGTGCCAGGTGCGCACCAGCGAATACGGGAACCACTGAGAGACGTCGATGCCATAGAACTTCTGTCCTTCAACGGTGTAGTGCGCGGTGAAACCGCCCAGCAGCACCTGAAAGCCGAACAGCGCCACGACCAGGAACAGGTACTTGCCCAGCGCGCGCTGCGAGGGCGTCAGGGCGAACGTGGTCAGCGGATCGCGGGCGGGCGCCTGCGGTTCGTCTTCTTCCTGGCCGCGCAGGAAGGCCCACGCCCAGACCAGGAAGCCGATGCCTGCCAGCAGCACGACGACGCTGATGATGGACCACATGACGTTTTCAGCGCTGGGCTGGTTGCCGATCAGCGGTTCATGCGGCCAGTTGTTCGTGTACGTGACCGGCTTGCCTTCGCGTTCCGTTGCCGCGGCCCAGGCCGTCCAGAAGAAAAAGTGCGTCAGCTGCTGGCGGCGCGTGGCGTCCGGCAGCGTGTTTTCCTTCATGGCGAAGCTCTCGCGGCTGCCTTGCAGGGCCGGCGCATCGGAGAACAACTGGTCGTAATAGGCCGCCGTCTGCTCGATGGCCTTGGCGCGGCGCGGCGTGATGGTCAGCGTGTCGGTCGCGGCGTCGCTGCGATTGGCGCGGTACTCGGCCTTGAGCGTTTCGCGCAGCGCGGCCTGCTGCGGTTTGGACAGGTCGGCGTAGGCCTGGCCGTGCTCGTCGCGCGCGGCCAGGTCCAGCCAGGCCATCAGCTCGCGGTGCAGCCAGTCGGCCGTCCAGTCGGGTGCCTGGTAGGCGCCGTGGCCCCAGATCGAACCGAGCTGCATGCCGCCCACGGACTGCCAGGCGGTCTGCCCATCCAGGATGTCTTCGCGCCCGAACAGCGCACGGCC
>JAEYVD010000180.1 GCA_023432075.1 Pseudomonadota bacterium
GAACGAATACCGCAGCCGCGTCAACAACTGATCCGGCCCAGCGTCAAAAAAGCCAGACCTCGCGGTCTGGCTTTTTTTATTACTGCAGCCGTTCGTCGTCCAGGAAGTCGGGCACGGCCATGACTTCGATGCCGTCTTCAGCGAGGGACTCGCGTTCCTCGACGGTGGCCGTGCCGCGGATCGGGCGGTCGTCGGCGTCGCCCTCGTGGATGCGGCGCGCTTCTTCGGCAAAGCGCGGGCCGACGTTTTCGGTGCTGCGCACCAGCGCGCGCACCTGGCGCATGACGACGGCCTGCAAGGCGGCCATTTTTTCGGCATCGGACGCGCCGGGCGGCACGAGGGGCTGGGCGGCCGGCGCATGCAGGTGCGCGACATTCAGCCGGGGCGCGGACAGACGCTTGGTGATGGTGGCCGACCCGCAGACCGGGCACGTGACGAGGCCACGCGCCTGCTGCGCATCGTAGTCTTCGTGCGAACCGAACCAGCCTTCAAAGATGTGGCGGTGGTCGCACTCGAGGTCAAAAACTTTCAGTGCCATGGCGTCTATATGGGGTGCCGCGCCCAGAGTACAAGGCGCGCCGCATTTACTTGCCCCGATTTTGCGCTGGTGTATTGCTCACCAGCGCCTGTTGCGCCTGCAAGGCGTCGATCTGGCGCTGCAAGTCACGCAGTTGCTGGCGCACGTCCTTCTGCTGCCCCGCGAGCGCCGAGGCCTCCTCGCGCGATTGCGCCTGGCGGGCGGCGACCTGCTCTTCCTGCTGCAGGCGCGCCGTGCGGTCGGCCTGCAGGGCGCTCAGCTCGGCGCTGCGGCTGGCCAGCAGCTTCTCGGCATGCGCATTCTCGGCTTGCATCTTGATGCGCTTGATGTCCACCTCGGCCAGCTCCGCGGACTGGGCGACGAAGGCGCGGTACGTCGCTTCGGCCTGCTTGTCCGACTTGGTCTTGACCACCCGCCAGAAATCCTTCTGCTGGAACAGGGCCACGTAGTAGGTCAGGTCATCCGGCTTGAACAGCAGGCTTGCGCCGTACGTGCCGTTGTAGGCGGTGCGCAGTTCCGACACCTGGCGGTTCTGGATCAATGCCTGCAGCTCGGACAGCGTCGAGGCCGGACGCGCAGCCTGCGGCGGCGCGGGGGGAGTCACCGGCGTGGCGGGCGCCTGTGTGTCCTCGACCTGTTTCACCGTGGGACGGGGCGCTTCGGACTGGACGCTGGCGCACGCGGCCAGACCCGACAGGGCCGTGCCCAACAGCACCATGCGAGCGGCGCCACGGATAACTTGGACGTTCATGTTTCCCCCGAAAAAATGGTTGCGGCACTATATCAATTTATTTCTGAGCGCAGCGCGGTAGCCACATTTTCCGCACCGCGAACTGTGGCCCGGTGCGGGCCATTCCCTATTGCAGTGTTCATACCGTCTCGGTCACGCCTTCGGCTTCGCCCTGGGCGCCGCCCAACTGCAGCTTGCGCATTTTTTCCCAGAGCACCTTGCGGCTGATGCCCAGCGTGTGCGCGGTGTCCTGGCGCCGCCATCCGTTGGCATCCAGCGCCGCCAGCACACGTTCTCGTTCGGCGCGCTCGGCGTCGGTGAATACCGCGGGTTCGGCGCGTGCCGGCGCCCCCGCAGGCCGAAGCGGCGCGTCCAGCTGATCGAAGATGCGTTCGATGCGCGGCGGGTCCCAGGCCTGAAACTGACGCCGCACGATGGCGACGCGCTCGGCCACATTGGAGAGCTCGCGCACATTGCCCTCGTAGCGCGTGCGCGCGACGCGTTCCAGCAGCCAGGGCGGCGGCTCGTCCGGCACGCCCTGGTTCAGCAGCAGGGCACGAAAGATCGCGGCCTTCTCGTGCGGACCGCGGGCTTCCAGGTTGGGAATGCGCAGTTCGATGACCGCCAGCCGGTAGTACAAGTCCGCACGAAACTCGCCCTGCCCGACCAGCACCCGCAGATCCTTGTTGGTGGCCGCGACCAGCCGGAAGTCCACCGGCACCTCGGCCGTCGCGCCCAGCCGCGTCACCGTGTTCTGCTCCAGCACGCGCAAGAGCTTGACCTGCTGATACAGCGGCAGATCGCCGATCTCGTCCAAAAACAGCGTGCCGCCCTGGGCCTGCTCGAAATAGCCTTTGTGCGCGCCGATCGCCCCGGTGAACGCGCCCTTGGCGTGGCCGAAGAAATGCGCTTCGAAGAGGCCTTCGGGGATGGCGCCGCAATTGACCGCGACGAAGGGGCCGTCGCGCCAGGCGGCCTCATCGTGCAGCAGGCGCGCGATGCGCTCCTTGCCCACGCCGGTTTCGCCGTGGACCAGCACGTTGCTGCGGCAGTCCGCGTAGATCTGCGCTTCCGCCAGCAGCTCCCGCATGGCCGCGGACACGGCGATAAGCGGCTGCTCGCGCCGGGGGGCTGTGCGATCCAGCTGATTCAGCGTGCCCAGCAACTCGACCAGCAGCTTGCGCAGATCCGCGCTGGTGAAGGTCAGCGGCAACGTGTGCGAGTATTCCGGCGGGTAGAAGCGCGGATCGCGTCCGCGCGCTTCCGCCGCCACCCAGATGACCGGCATGCCTTGCGCCGCCAGCCAGTCATAGCCGCTGAACCGCTTGTCGCCCATCACCGACACGGACACCAGCGCCACCGCGCGCCGGGTCACGTCGCGCGGCGGCGGAAACGCCGTGCCGGCGTCGGCGCGCACCAGCGACACGTCCATGCCCGCCAGGCAGCGCTCGGCGCGGCTGGCGATGTCGGAGGCGCCTTCCCAGACGTACACGTCGAACGCTTCGTGCGCGAAAGTCTCGCTCATCGCTTAGTCCATGCGGGAAAGAAGGGAACGAAAGTCAGGCGCGTCGTCATCAGTACACCAGGCGGGGCTTGCCGCAATCCACGGAGATCAGGGAAACGTCGGTCTGGCCCACGCTCAGGCCCAGCACGCCGAGCAACTGCTGCAGTACGTTCGAGAGCGAACCGAGCAACGGGTCCAACAGCACCATGACCACCGACAGCACGCCGCCGACCTGACCGCTGCCGTTCAGGGCGAGCGAACCGACCGCGTTGACCCGGCACTGCCGGATCGCATCGGGCGTCAGCGCCAGGGCGCACGTCACGTCGCTCAAGGGGGCCAGCAGCAACGAATTCAGGATGCCGCCCACCAGCTGCAGCGTGCCGCCCAACACGCCGGTCAGGCCGCCTGTCGTGAGGCGCGCGCCCAACTGGTCCATCGCAGTCTTGGACCACTGCATGTCGTTGACGACTTTGGAAATCGTCTTGCCCGCGTTGTTCTTGTCTCCGCCCACCAGCTGGGTCGCCAGGTCCTTGCGCTGCGTGTCAGTGAGCGGCGTGCCGGTATTGAAGAGGTCGCCCAAAATGCCGCCGATGAGCGCGTCCGAGAGGTTGGCGGCCAGCTTGGACAGATCCACGCTGCTGGCGTTGACCGTCGCGGTGGCGTCGGGCGACGGCGGCGCGGTCAGCGTGACCGGCACCGGCGCGGACGACCCGAACACCGGCAGCGTCACCCGCGCGGTCAGCGGCAGGATGCCCAGCACGTTCAGGACCTGGTGGCGGCCGATGGCGCCGAAGGCGCTGGGCTCGCAACGATTCGTGAGCGACTGGAAATTCGCGGCGCTGGGATCGGTGGCGGACGTCATGCCCGGAAAGCGCCCCAGGCATACGCTGGCGGCGGCCGACGTCACATCGATCACCGCCTGGTTTTCCTTGAGCGGCGCCTCGCACAGCTTGCGCAGCGTGCCGGTCGACTGCGCCACGCCGATAATGATGGGCAGGTCCACCTTGGTGTTCAGGGTGCTTGCCAGCAACGGCCCGACCAGCGGGATATTGCTGGTATTGACGCGCAGATACACGCGCAGCCCGGCGCTCACCGCCTGCGTGCCCACGCCGCCCACGCCCAGGGAGGGCGGCTCCACGATGCGCACGCGCGCGTCCAGCCCAAGCAGCGGCACGCTCAACCCCAGGTTGATGAGATTGCTGCCATTGGCGATGACCAGCGCGGTTTCGAGAACGTTGCGCGCGTTGACCTCGGCCTGCAAGGCCGCGCTGGCGTCGCCGCCCACGACGTGCAGATCCAGCACGCCGCCGTCGCCAAGCAATTTCACGGGCAGATTCAGCGGCATCAGGGCGAGGACCGTATTGATGGCGTTGCGCAGCAGCGCCACGTCGGCGCTGGCCGTGCCCTGCTTGTCGATGACGCTGAGCGTCGCGTTCAGCAGCTGCCCCAACGTCAAGGCGTTTAGCGCGGCGAGCTGTTCGGGCGTGCCTACGCCCGTCACGGCCGACAGCGGCAGGCCCAATGCCTCCAGCAGGCCGGCGGGCGAGATGGCCACGTTGGCCAGCCCCGCGGCGTCCAGGACATCCAGCTGCGACGGCGAGGCGCCGGCGGTAGCCAGCAGTTGCGACAGCAGGCCGCCGCGTTCCAGCCGCAGCAACCGGGAACCCACCGTGAAGGCCGCCACGGGCGGCGTGCGCGTCGCCACCGCCGCCGCCGACGCCGTGACGCCGCCCACGCCGGGCACCAGATTGGCCAGCTGCTTGCGCACCGTGACGCGCACCGCGTTGTAGGCCTGCCCGCCCGCCGCATCGAACACGTGCATGCCGGTGGCATCCGAGCGCGCCGGGTCCCACACCTGGCATGTCACCGTGAGGTCCGCTGCCGTGAAGGTATCCAGGATGTTCGGCAGATTGGCCAGGGCGGAGGCGCGGCCCGCGGCGGCGGCCCGGGTGCAATCGGCGCTGGCGCCCAGGTTCAGGACCTGCACCGCCGACAGCGCCGCCAGATCCGCCGCCTTCTGCATCTCGCGCTTCATGTAGGCGCCATAACCCAGCTGCAGCACGCCCAGCAACACCACCGCCACCAGCACCGCGAACACGGCGGCCACGGTCATGCTGCCGCGTTGCCGCGGCGGCGGGCAAGGACGAGTATGGCCGGCTGACATGCGCGTGCGACTCCGTCTGGGCATGCGGCGGGAACGAACCGCGGGACATACCTATTGAACGTTGGGGATTTCCACGTTGCGGTCGAACCACACGGGAATGGGTTGTTTGAAACTTTCCAGATAACGGTTCCACGCCGCCGTGGAGACCGGCCCCAGGATGGGCAAGGCATTGCCCGCACGCCGGCCGTCCGCCTGCGCCGCCAGCAAACCGCGCGTCACGTCGCCGAAGGCTTCCTGCCGGGCCGGGGCGGATGACGCCGCGGCTGGCGTCGGTGCGGACGGTGCCGTGGATGGCGTTGACGGCGTTACTGCGGGCGGCAACGGTGTCTGCACCTGCTGCACCACCGGCCGATCCGGCATCGTGGCCGTGGACGCCACGGCTGCCGACGCAGAAGCCGGCACGGCCGACATGCTGCCAGTCAGCGGAGCATTCGCTTGCGCCGGTGCGGCAGACGGCGCCAGCGCCGCGCTAGCGCTGGCCAGAACGAAAACGGCAAGGGGAATCGGACGCGTCATGACGGAGTTCCTTGACAAGCGGTTATCGCACGATCGGACCATTGCTGAGCCCCTCCATCAGGGGGCTCATCATCGGCAAGACGGCCTGCTCGCCGCCGGACACGTGGGCGGCCGACGCCTGGGCCGCGACCGGCGCGAGCTGGCCGCGGATCTGCGCGGCCAGCCGCAGCACCTGCCCGCGCGCGTCCTCGCCCAGTTGCGCGCGATCCATCACCTGCTGCGCGCGCAGCGCATCGCCCTCCACCAGCAGCAACACCGCCAGATTCGCCAGCACCTTGCCGCTCTCCGGCGTCAGTTCGGCCGCCTGGCCCAGCGGGACGCGTGCGCCCGCCGGATCGCCCGCCCGCAGGCGCGCATAGCCCAGGTCGCCCAGTATCCGCGCGTCCATCGGCGACAGCCGGGCTGCCCGCCCCAGGTAGTCGGCAGCCTGATCGAACTGTCCGCGCGAGCCGGCGATCAGGCCCAGCCCATGCCAGCCTTCGGCCGCCTGGTCGGTGGCGGTCAGCGCGCGATAAGCCTGCTCGCTCAACGCCGACTGGCCCGTCTGGCGCAGCGCCTCGGCACGCAGGACGGCCACGCGCGGATCGTTGCCGAACTTCTGCTCGAAGCCGTCGATATACGCGAGCGAGGCAAAGTAGCGCTCCTGGCGCTGCGCTTCGACGATCAGCGACAGCATCATCTCAGGCTCCTTGGGCCGGCGCCGGCTTTCTGCCTCGTCCTCCTTCTGCCGCATCAACGCCTGTTCCTGCTGCTGTTGCTGGATCAGTTGCCAGGCCGATTCCGCCTTGTTGGTCTGGCATCCGCTCAAGCCCGCGCCAACGACCAGCACCGAGGCAGCAAGCCCGCAACGCGCCGCGCGCGACCGGTTGTTCGTTCCGCCGTCCATCACATCCCTCCCATGCGCGACAAGCCGCGCAACACCGCGATAAATCCCGCGCCGCCCGTCACGATCAACAGGGCGGGAAGCAGCGTCACGATCATGACGCCGGTCATCTTGACCGTGGTCTTGCCCACCTTTTCTTTCAGCTCCAGACGCCGCTTGTCCCGCAGGCGTTCGCCGAACCGGTTCAGGGGCTCCTGCACCGCGCCCCCGTGCTGGTCCACCTGCGCGATGAGACGGCAGATCGCCGACAGGTCGTCGTTGTCGAAACCCGTCGCCATCCTGGCGAGCGATTGCTCGCGCGTGCGGCCGCGCACATAGAGCTCGGAGGCCAGCCGCAATTCCGACGACAGCACCGGCAACACTTGGGCAAACTCCTTGACCAGCACCTGAAGGCTTTGATCGATGGACAACCCCACGCCTTGCAAGAGGCGCAGCAGATCGATCAGCAAAGGCAGTTCGTCGGCCGCCTGCCGGCGGCGGCTTGCAAGACGCCGTTGCACCACCCATTTGGGCAGCATGTAGCCCAACGCGAACGCCACGAATGCCGCCACCACGGCGCGCAGCGGCATCGCCGGCAACTGCTTGTGCAGATCCAGCAGGATCACCGCGGCGGGCAGCAGCAGCGCCAGCCCGATCCGGATCAGGACGAAGCGCGAACGCGCCGTGGCGGGCCGCGCATAACCGGCCATGTCGACCAGCTTGCGGTCCTCGGCGGCCAGCAGCGCATCGGCAAGCCGGCCCTCGGCAAGGCGTTTGCCAACGGTGTCGGCCATCCGCGCTGCCGCGGCCAGCCTGCCCTGCCCGTCTTCACGCGGCGCGGCGGGCACCCCACCCTGCCGAGCGGCCAGCGCCTGATCCACCACCTGGCGGCTGCGGTCCTGGCTGCGCAGGCGCCGCGCCATGCCCAGGCCCAGCACCACCAGCCCGGCCGCCACCAGCATCAGCGCCATCGCCAGCACGGTGGAAGCGTTCCAGGATTGCAGGATGTCCACGCGTCGCCTCCCCTCAGATGGCCTTGGCCATGCGATACAGCCAATAGCAGCCGCCGATCTGCAGGCAGACCGCCGTCAGCAGCATCTTGAAGCCTTGCGGGTCTTCCCACAGGCCCATGAACAGGTTGTTGTTCGCCACGATGATGAACCCGGCAACGCCCACGGGCAGCAGCGCCAGGATCCAGGCCGACAGCCGCACCTCCGCAGAACTGGCGGTCAGTTCGTTGCGCGCCTGGGCCACGTCGCGCATGAACACCGCCATGCGCTCCAGCACCTGGTCGCTGCGGCCGCCAAAGCGCATCGCCAGCGATACCACCGCCGCGATCATGTACAGCTCCTTCAGGCCATACAGCCGCGACACATGCGCCAGCGCCGCGTCCAGTTCCTTGGAGCTGCTCAGGCTGGCGGCCGTTTCCACCACTTCGCGCAAGGGCTCGTCGGTAGCCGCGGCCGCGGTCCGGAAGGCGGCGGCGATGCTGTTGCCGATGGTCAGCAGGCGCACGATGTTGTCCAGGAAGGCAGGCAGCTGCGAAATCATCCTGCGCTGGCGCTTGTCGGCCCGCCGCCACAGCAGGAAGTAGGCAAACACGGTCAGCAGCAGGAACGTCACCGCGCCGGACAGCGGTCCCAGCAGCGCCCACGCCAGCGCCGCCCCGGCCGCAATCGGCAGTGCGATGCGCAGATACAGGCCGGCGCTTTGCCGAAGGCCGGCCAGGCGCAACAGACGGTCCCAGCCGGCGTGGCCGCTGCGGAACTCGCGCGCGTTTTCGGCAAATGGCGCGTCGCCGGAAGCCGCTTCGCGGCCCCGCGCCAGCTGGCTTTCCAGGAAAGCGGAGCTGGCCTCGCGGCGGGCGCTGCGGTCGGCGTGGCGCCACAGCAGCACGGCGCCTGCGGCCAGCAGCGCGGCCAGGCTGGCAAGCGCGAACACGTCTTGCATCAGCGCCTCCTGCTCCAGAAGCCGCCGCCGGCGCCATCGCGGTCGTCCGGCCCGTTGTCCTGCGCCTGCGCCTCGCTGCGCAGCTTGGCAAGCTTGGGCGTATGCGGATGGATGCCCAGCCAGTTCCAGCGATCCCGTTCCTCGCCTTCGGGCGTCGCGAAGGCATCGTGGCGATAGAGCTCCTGAGTGGAAATCACGTTGTCGCCCATGCCCGTGACCTCGGTCACCGACAGCACGCGGCGCTTGCCGTTGGACAGGCGGCCGATCTGCACGATGAAGTCCAGCGCGCTCGCGATCTGGCGGCGCAGGCTGTCCTCGCTGCCCTGGAACCCGGCAAACCCGGCCAGCATCTCGATGCGGTACAAACATTCGCGCGGCGAATTCGCGTGGATGGTCGCCATCGACCCTTCGTGGCCGGTGTTCATGGCCTGCAGCATGTCCATGACCTCGGCGCCGCGCACCTCGCCCACCACCACCCGGTCCGGACGCATCCGCAGGCTGTTGCGGATCAGCTCGCGGATCGTGACCGCGCCGCTGCCATCAAAGCCGCCTTGGCGCGATTCCAGCCGCACCACATGCGGATGGTTGAGCGACAGTTCCGCGGTGTCCTCCACGGTCACCACGCGTTCGGACTCGGGAATAAAAAACGCCAGCGCGTTCAAGAGCGACGTCTTGCCGGAGCTGGTGCCGCCGGACACCAGGATGTTGCAGCGGTGCTTGACCGCCTCGTTCAGCAGCCGGTAGATCGCCTCATCGAAGGTGCCCAGCGTCAGCAGGTCCGCGGGCTTGAGCGGATCCTGCCGGAACTTGCGGATCGACACCATCGGGCCGTCCACCGCCAGCGGCTCGATCACCACGTTCAGGCGGCCGCCATCGGGCAGGCGCGCATCCACCATGGGACTGGACTCGTCCAGCCGCCGGCCGATCGGGGCCAGGATGCGGCGCACGATGCGCAGCACATGCTGGTTGTCGGTAAAGCGCAGCGCCTCGCGGGCCAGCACGCCGCGGCGCGACACAAACACGTTGTCGTGGCCGTTGATGAGGATGTCTTCCACCGCCGGATCCGCCAGCAAGTCCTCCAGCGGACCCAGACCCGCCAGCTCCTTGGTCAAGGCCTCGGCGATGGCGCGCATCTCACTTTCGTTGATCGCCACCCGGCGCAGGCGCACGAAGCTGGCGACCTCGATGTCCACGAACTCCTGGATCGCCGATCGCGTCCACCGGCCGAATTCCGCGCCCAGCTCTTCGATGCGGGACAGCAGGTGCTCGTACGCCGCCGTCTTGACTTCCTGGTAGCGGTCCGACGCCGAAAAGCCTTTGTCGCCGTCGCCGCCGAACTCTATCGTCGCTGTCATCATCGTCTCGGATCCCGTCACCGTGCGTCTGTTTGCCCGTCAGCCAATCACCATGCGCCGGTGCACACCCGGCAGCCAGGTGGCCAGCCAGCTGGCGTGGCCGCCGGGCGCGGCTTCCTCGGCGCACAGACGCTCGGCCAACGTCTGCACCGCGCGCACGTAGACATCGCGCTCGGCTTCTTCGTGCAGCAGATGGCCGCGGTTGGTGCACACCATCAACGGCAGCGTGCGGTCCGGCAGCGTGCCCACGAGCTCCAGGTTGAAGCGTTCGGCGATCTGCCTGGCCGTCATGCCGTAACGCTCGTCATAGCGGTTCACGATGAGGCCAAGACTGGACCGGTCAACGTGCAACTGCTCCAGCTCCTGCAGCAGGCCGGCCAGCGATACCAGCGCGCCCACGCTCTGGTCGGTCACGATCCAATTCAGCTGCGAGGCGCGCGCCAGGCCCGACACGAACTCCGGGTTGGTGAAACCGCCGGCGTCGGCCACGACCACCGAGAAATGCTGGCGCATGCGTTCGAACACCAGCAGCGAATCCGACTGCGACACCTCGCGCATCTGCGCGAGATCGCGCGGCAGCGACAGCACGCTCAGGCCATTGG
>JAEYVD010000183.1 GCA_023432075.1 Pseudomonadota bacterium
GTCAATGTCCTGGGCACGGTGACCAGCCCCGCGGCGCCGTTGCGTCGGCTGGTGGAAACGGTGCGCGACAACAGTGAGTTTGGCGATGCGCCGGCGGCGGGCGATGCCGCCTCTGCCAGTCAGGGCCCCGCGCCCGCCCAAGCGCCGGGCGTGACGGACAGGCCTGCCGCCGCCAAGGAAGGGCAAGAAGCCGGGCCGATTCTCGGCATCGCCCGCGCGTTCGCGCCCATGAGCCAACTGTTGCAGGCCAAGGGGGATCGGGCGTCTTATCTGGACGAGACCCTGGTGGCAATTTCAAGCGTGCAGGACAAGGTGCGCACGGTGCACGACAGCCCCGATCGCGGCAAGACAGCGCTTGGCGTGGTGCTGGAGCGTTTCGGGCTGAAGGGGCCCGACCCCATCAGCAATCTGCAACGCATTGCGGCCGGCCTGCCAGAGCCCTTGAACCGCCAGGTGGGCAAGCTGGCCGACGAGTCCTCGCGAGTCATTCTGGTGGAAGCCTTGCGAGAACTGGAGCGTCGCTGGGATATCGATGTGTATCGGTTCTACCGCGAGCGTCTGGCAAATCGTTATCCGTTCAATCCCGCCAGCCGCGAGGAAGTGGCGTTGGACGACTTCACGGCGTTTTTCGGTCCGCAGGGACGCCTGCAGCAGTTCCGCGAAAAGTACCTGAACCTGTTCATCGAGGACAACCTGGAGGCGCTGTATTCCGAGCGCCTGGGCGGTTACCTGGTGCGCGCGGACGTGTTGACTCAGCTTGAGGCCGCCGAAAGGATCCGAGACGCCTTCTTCAACAGCCGTGGCACGTTGGGCGTGCAGTTCCACGTCGAGCCGCTGGGCATGGCGCCAAGCAAACGCAGCAGCTCGCTGAGCGTGGAAGGGCAGTTGGTCAGCTACAACCACGGTCCCACCACCAGCACGGCGCTGATCTGGCCGAACACGCTGGCGTCCAGTAATGAAAGCCGCATGACGCTGGTGCACGCGGGGGGTAGCAGCAGCGCGCTGGCTTATCGCGGTCCGTGGTCGCTTTACCGGTTGCTCAGCCAAGCTCGTCTTAACGGCGCCACCAGCACGAGCGTGGACATCAGCTTCGCCGCCCCGGACGGCGGCATGCGTTATCGAATCCGTACCGAGAAGGCCAACAATCCCTTCACCCAGCCGCTGTTCAAGGGCTTTGCCTTGCCGCAGACGCTTCTGGAGGATGGGGTTCAGGGGCACGCCTCGGTTGCGGGCGCTCCTGCCCTCTGAAAGCGCGTGGGTTACTCCACCAGCCAGCCGGCCTCGCCCTCGATCAGGGTGCCGCCATGGCTGGTCCGGTCGCCTTGGCGTGCAACGGGTTGTCCTTCGATGATCGTGCCGGGCGAGCCCGTTTGAATGATGGCGCCGCAACTGATGCGGTCGCCGATGCGCGCCACGGCGCGTCCATCGACCATGGCTTCGCTTGCGCCGGTGACGACCTTGCCGTTGCCATGAAGGGGGCAGCTGTGCCGGTGTCCAACAAGAACAATGGGTCTCATGCTGGGCTTCCTGAAATGAGAAGGCTTGAGGGGCGGGAGCCGGATACGGCGTCCCGGTTCTAACCACGCGACCGGCGCGCGATGCGCCGGCCATGCTCAATTGCCTGGGATCAGGCTTCTTGGGGCTTGCGCCAGTCGTCAGAGGCCTCAGTGCCGGCGATGGCGTGGGTCCAGGTGATCTTGCGATAGGCCATCGCAACCTTGACCAACTGGGTGTACTCGGCCTTGCTCGGGTCCTGCGCGTGCGGCAGCGCCGTGTTGATGTTGACGATGGTGGCGTCTTCGAGCTTGGTGGTGAAGAAGTGCTCCTGCTTGCCCTCGGTCGAGGTGCGATACCACTTCACCTCGACTTCCGGCAGCATCTCGCCGGAGGCCAGGGCCTGGTACATCAACGGGGTGGCCTTATTCAGGGGCGCAGTGAACACGAAGGGTTTGTGGACACGCTGCCCCGACGGCTGGCCGCTTTGCGGGTCGGTCGGCGTGGCGATCAGGTGTTCGATTTCCTGGACCAGGATCTGGTCTTCGTGACCTTCCTGATAGACGTTGCCCACGGAGTCGGCGGTGAACGCGCCTTGGGTGATGTTGCCCTGGGTCTTGCCCTGGATGCTGATATAGGCGGGAGTCGGCATTTGCTGGTTTCCTTTGAGGGTTGCGTAAAGGCCAGAGCGGCCCTTGTGCCATCGGCGATGGCTCAACCTTCAATGCAAACGCTGTGCCAGTAATTGCGCCTGGGCGTATTTCTACTTTGTTATCAGGCGCTTACCCGCATTTCTGTGCGTCGTTGCCGGATCTTGGATTGCCAGAAATAACGGAAAGTGTTTACCACGCCGCCAAATCGAGCCACGTATGGCTCGGTTGTTTTTAAGTCATTGAAAACAAGGCACGAAATTCAGGTCAGGCTTGGCCCGGCCGGGCCAAATCTGGCCCGGTCAAGTGAGGGTGCTGCGTGGGTGATCAGGCGCCTGACACGCCAGGGGTCTCCGCCGCCAATGACGGGCGTCCCCTGCGGATATCAGACACCTGTCACAAGCAAGTGCGGGCCCGCCGCCGTTAATTGGCCGCCACTTTCTCTGGCGGCACCGGGTTGTCCCAGCCGCCGCCGATGGCGCGGATGAGGCCTACCGTGGAGCGGGCCTGTTCGCCCGTGAGCTGGACCGAGACGCGTTGTTGCAAGAGGACGCTGCGGTCGGCCTCGATCACGTCGAGGTAGCTGATGGAGCCTTCGCGGTACTGCGTGTGCGAGAGCTTTGCGGCGCGGGCGGCGGCTTCGACGGCTGCGTTCTGGGCCTTGGTCTGGTCAGCGAGGATGCGCAGGTTGGCCAGGTTGTCTTCAACCTCGCGGAACGCGTTCAGGACGGTCTGGCGGTAGACGGCGACGTCTTCCTCGTAGACGGCGCGTGCGCGGTCCAGGCCGGCCTGGCGGCGGCCGCCGTCGAAGATGGGCATGGACAGGGCGGCGCCGACCAGGGGGCCCAGCAGGAACGTGCGGCTGGACCATTGGAAGAGGTTGCCCAGTTCCGAGGACTCGTAGCCGAAGGCGCCGGTGATGTCCAGGCGCGGGAAGAACGCGGACTTGGCGGCGCCGACGCGGGCGTTGGCGGCGGCCATGGCGCGTTCGGCGGCGGCGATGTCGGGGCGGCGTTCGAGCAGCGTGGACGGCAGGCCGGCGGGAATGGTCAGCGCGATCTTTTCGATGGGCTGCGGCGGCATCGTGAATTCCGACGGGGCGCGGCCCAGCAACACGGCCAGCGCGTGTTCGGCGGTGGCGCGGCGGCGGTCGATGCCCAGGGCCTCGGATTGCGCCGAGGCGAGTTCAGCCTTGGCGCGCGCGAGATCCAGTTCACTGATGTCGCCCGCGTCGTAGCGGCGCTGGATCAGTTGCAGCGTGTCCGTGCGCAGCTTGACGGTCTGATGGTAGAGACGCGATTCGGCGTCCTGTTCGCGCACCAGGAAGTAGGTGGTGGCGACGTCGGCCTGCAGGGCGAGCAGCACCGAGCGGTACAGCGCTTCGCTTTGCTGCGCGTCGGCGGTGGCGGCGTCCACGGTCGATGCGACGCGGCCGAAGAGATCGGCCTCATAGGAGACGGTGCCTTGGGCGCGCCACGTGGTGACGGGCGACGTGGACGTGCCGTCGGGCAGGCCCTGCGACACGGCCGACGGGCGCTGGCGGCTGGGGCCGAAGCCGGCATCCAGGCCGGGGAAGAAGCCGGAACGCGCTTCGCGCTGCAGGGCGCGCGCTTGCGTCAGCCGGGCCGCGGCGGCCTGCAGGTCCTGGTTGGCGCGCTGGGCTTCGTCTTCGAGCTGGTTCAGGCCTTCGTCGCCGAACACTTTCCACCAGGCGCCGCGCAGCGCGTCTTCGGACGGCTCGGCGGGCTTCCACGTGCCGGCTTCGGACGCGGGCAGGGCGGCTTCCTTGAAGGCCGCCGGCGTGTCGGCCGAGGGCCGCTCGTAGGTGGGACCCACCGCGCAGCCGGCCAGCACCAGCAGCAGGGCGAGCAGGGCGGATCCTCGGGTCAGTCTTTTCATCATCATGACGTTTCTCTTTGGCGCGCGTCCCATCCCACTGGACAGGACGCGCTGGCTACTCTGGTTTGCCGGCCTACGCGTGGTGTTGCGGGGCGGGCGGCGCGTTCGGGTCGATGTGCGGCACGCAGACGGGCGCCTCGTGCGGCGCGGCCGAGTGCAGCTTCTTGCCGCCGAGCGAACGCAGCAGGACATAGAACACCGGCGTGAGGAACAGGCCGAACAGGGTCACGCCCAGCATGCCGAAGAACACGGCGACACCCATGGCGTGGCGCATTTCGGAGCCGGCGCCCGACGACAGCACCAGCGG
>JAEYVD010000243.1 GCA_023432075.1 Pseudomonadota bacterium
ACCAGCCGACGCTTTCCGAAGTGGACGGCGTGCGCTATCTGCACTTCAACACCGAATGGGTGCAGGGCGCGATGCACATCAAGAATCCGTCTGCGCTGGTGCTGGAGTACACCGCGCAGATGATGGCCTGGCTGCTGTTCCTGGAACCGCCGAAGGAAGAGGCCATCGGCATGCTGGGCCTGGGCGCGGGCTCGCTGGCGCGCTTTTGCGCCAAGCACACGCGCAGCCCGCTGCTGGCCGTGGAATGGAACCCGCGCGTGACCGCCGCGTGCCACATGTTCTTCCGCCTGCCGGGCGCCAACCGGCTGCAGGTCGAACACACCGACGCCGGCGCCTGGGTAGCCGACCCGCTGAATGCCGGACGCTGCCCCGTGCTGATGGTGGACCTGTACGACGCCGCCGCCGAAGGGCCGGTGCGCGACAGCGTGAAGTTCTACCGCGACTGCCGCCGCGTGCTGGGCGAGGTCGGCATCCTGGCCGTGAACCTGTTCGGCCGGCACGAAAGCTTTGGCAAGAACATCGACAACCTGTCCAAGGCGTTCGATGACCGCATCGTGCTGCTGCCCGAAGTCGAGGCCGGCAATCAGATCGTTTTGGCCTTCTCCGGCCCAAGCCTGGCGATCACGCCCGCTGACTTGCTGGCCCGCGCCGAGGTGGTGGAAGGCAAGTACGGGCTACCCGCTCGCCGCTGGGCGCGGTCGCTGACGCGGCATGCGGTGGACGGCGTTTTGCATTTTTGATCCTATCCTCAGCCCGTCTCCTGTCCCCCTTTCATCCACGCCACTTCGTCTTGTTAGGGAAGGTCCCGAGTCTCCCGGGGGTTTACCTTTCTCCAACCCAGGGTCTATCATCGGCTTATTCATAATTATGAATTACGGCGTTTCCCGCGCCGCCTGCCCATGAACCATCCCATCGTCCGGCAAGCCTTGTACCTGGAAGTCGCGGACCGTCTGCGCGGCATGATCCACGCGCGCTCGCTGCGCAACGGAGAGTGGATCGACGAATTGCGGCTGGCTGGCGAAATGGGCATTTCGCGCACGCCGCTGCGCGAGGCGCTGAAGGTGCTGGCCACGGAAGGGCTGGTGCGGCTGGAACCGCGCCGCGGCTGCTTCGTGAACGAGCTGTCGGCGCAGGACCTGGAAGATATTTTTCCGCTGATGGCGATGCTGGAAGGGCGCTGCGCCTTCGAGGCCGCGCGCAAGGCCACCGATGCCCAACTGGCCGAGCTGGAACCGCTGCACGCGGCGCTGGCCGGCCACGCCAAGGCGGGCCGCATCGACGCCTATTACAAGACCAATTACCTCATCCACGAAGCCGTGCAGGCGCTGGCCGGCAACCAATGGCTGTCCGACATGGTCGGCAACCTGCGCAAGGTCCTGAGCCTGTCGCGCCATCGCAGCCTGTCCCGGCCCGGCCGCATCGACCAGTCCTGCGCCGAACACCTGGCCATTTTCGAGGCCCTGAAGGCCCACGATTCCGACGCCGCGCAGGCGCTGGCGCACACCCATTTGATGCGTCAGCTTGAAGCGCTGCGCGTTCTCAGCAACGAAGACGCCGCCGATGCGGCGCCGTCCGATCCCATCGTCATCGAGGAGCCCGCCCATGTCCGCACCCGCCAATCTCGCGCCCGCGCGCGGCGCACGCACGCCTGAGCCCGAGGCCGATGTCGTCGACGCCGCCGCCGCGGCCGAAAGCGCCAGCCTGATCACCCGGCTGGGCCGGCTGTGGGATCGCGGCCGCCTGCCCAGCGAGTCGGAAGTGCGGCGCCTTTTCGAGGCGCGGCTGACCGACGTCGCCGCCAACAAGCTGGCGCGCCGCTGGTGCGAGCAATACACCGCGGCCGATGGCAAGGACCGCCGCCTGATGCTGGCCGCGCTGGCGCAGATCCGCGCCACGTACGCGGGCGAGGGCGGCGAAGGCGTGCGGCTCTTCAAACGATTCAACGCCCAGCCGCAGGGCCTGCGCTTTCTGGTTGAATTGCGCGCGGACATGCTGCGCTGGCGCAAGCAGGTGGCGGGCATCCAGTCGCTGGACAAGGAACTGGAAGGCCTCTTGTCGGCCTGGTTCGACGTGGGGCTGTTGGAACTGCGCCCGCTGACCTGGGATTCGCCGGCATCGCTGCTGGAAAAGCTGATCCTTTACGAGGCCGTCCACGAGATCAAGTCCTGGGACGACCTGCGCCACCGCGTCGCGCCCGATCGCCGCTGTTACGCCTATTTCCACCCGCAGATGCCGGGCGTGCCGCTGATCTTCGTGGAAGTGGCCTTTGCCAGCCAGATGGCCGACAACGTGCAGGTGCTGCTGGACAGCACGTTGCCGCCGCAGGACCTGGACAAGGCGCGCTGGGCGATCTTCTATTCGATTTCGAACACGCAGCCCGGCCTGAAGGGCATCAGCTTCGGCAACTTCCTGCTCAAGCGGGTGGTCGAGCAGCTGCTGGAAGAGCTGCCCAAGCTCAAGGCCTTTGCCACGCTGTCGCCCATTCCGGGCTTCACCGACTGGCTGGGCAAGCAGGACGCCCAGGCGGTCGAGGCCATCGTGCGCGAAGACAAGACCCGCGCCAAGGACCGCAACCGCGAGGGCGTGCCGGACGGGCAGCGCTGGGTCGCGCGGCTGGCCAAGGCCGCGCAGGGCAAGGCGCCCGACGTCGTCAAGCGCGCCGGATTCCGTTTGGCAGCCTGCTATCTGCAAACCATGAAGAACGGCCTGCCAGTGGACCCGGTGGCGCGTTTTCACCTGGGCAACGGCGCGCGCATCGAGCGGTTGAATTGGGCGGCGGATACGTCTCCCAAGGGCCTGAAGCAGTCGTGCGCCATGATGGTCAATTACTTGTATGACCTGGACGAACTCGACACCAACCTTCAGCGCCTGAACGACGGCAAGCCGCAGATCAGCCGCGGCGTGGGGCGCGTGGCCTGACCGCCGGAAACACGGCGGCGGATTCCATCAACAACAACGAGGGCAGGGGACATGACGGAGAACGTGGCTGGCCAAGGCCAAGGCCAAGGCCGTGTGCGGCTTGAGCGCGACGGGCATCTGGCCTGGGTGACGCTGTCGCATCCGGGACGCCTGAACGCGATCACGGTCGGCATGTGGCGCGAACTGCGCGATGTCTTCACGCGCATTGCGCAGGACGATGCCGTGCGCTGCGTGATCGTGCGCGGCGAGGGCGGCAATTTCGCGGCCGGCGCCGACATCCGCGAGTTTCCCGCCGAGCGCGCCGATCTGGCCGGCGTGCAGCGCTATCACCGCGAGATCCTGGCCCCCGCCCTGCAGGCCGTTGCCCAATGCCCGCAACCCGTGATCGCCCAGATCGAAGGTGTGTGCGTGGGCGGCGGGCTGGAAATCGCCAGCCAATGCGACCTGCGCATCGCCGGCGCATCGGCCCGCTTCGGCGTGCCGATCAACCGCTTGGGCTTTCCGATGGCCCCGGACGAAATGCGCGGCCTGCTGGCATTGGCCGGCCGGGCGGCGACGCTGGCCATCCTGCTGGAAGGCCGTGTGTTCGGCGCCGACGAGGCGCGCGGCCTGGGCCTGTTGACCCGCATCGTCGACGATGGCGAGGTCGCGGCAGCGGCCCGGCGCAGCGCCGACCGCATCGCCCAGGGCGCGCCGCTGGCCGCCCGCATCAATAAGCGCTTGTCCGCCAGGCTCGCCACGGGCGCGGGCTTGACCGAAGACGAGTACCAGGATTATTTCTCCTATGCCGAAAGCCGGGACCACAGAGAAGGCGTGCGTGCCTTCCTGGCCGGCGAAGACCCTTCCTTTTCCGGAGACTAGACAGGTGAGCAACGCCAACCTATACGCTGTCCTGCAAGGCGGCTTTCCCAAAGACCGCAGCAAAGTCGCGCTGGAAACGCCCGACCTCCAATACACCTGGGACGACATCGACCGCGCGACCGCGTGCCTGGCGAACCTGCTGCAATCGCTGAACCTGCCCGACGGCGCGCGTGTGGCCGTGCAGGTCGAAAAGTCGCCCGAGGCGCTGCTGTTGTACCTGGCCACGCTGCGCGCGGGCCTGGTGTACCTGCCGCTGAACACCGCCTACCGCGAATCCGAAATCGAGTACTTCCTGGGCAACGCCGAGCCGTCCGTCGTCGTGTGCGCCAGCAAGAACCTGGACTGGGTCAAGCGCGCCGCCGACAAGGCCGGGTGCCCGCACGTTTTTACGCTGGATGAGGACCGCACCGGCACGCTGCTGGAGGCCGCCGGCAGCCTGCCGCAGACCTTCAAGACCGTCGAACGCAAGCCGGACGATCTGGCCGCGATCCTGTACACCTCGGGCACCACGGGCCGCAGCAAGGGCGCGATGCTCTCGCACGGCAACCTGGCGGCCAATGCGCGCACCCTGCATGAATACTGGGGCTGGCGCGAGGACGACGTGCTGCTGCACATGCTGCCGATCTTCCATGTGCACGGCTTGTTCGTGGCCTCGCATGGCGCGCT
>JAEYVD010000313.1 GCA_023432075.1 Pseudomonadota bacterium
TCGATCCTGCGGCTGCGGTCCAGCATCGTCCAGTTGGTCAGCTTGTCGGACAGCAGCGTGCCGTTCGGGACGATCACGTCGGCGCCGTCGAACGTCTTGATGCGGGTGGCGCGCATGCCGATATCCCGCACCTGGCCCGACGTGCCGCCGATCTCCACGACATCGCCGGGCTGGATCGGCCGCTCGAACATCAGGATCAGGCCCGACACGAAGTTGTTCACCACGCCCTGCAGGCCAAAGCCGATGCCCACGCCCAATGCGCCGAACACGATGGTGAGCTGGCTGGTCTGGAAACCCGCTGCCGACAGCGCGATGCCCAATCCCAGCAGCAGCACCAGGTAGTACGACAGCGAGGCGATGCTGTTGCCGACGCCGCGCGGCAGCGACATGCGGGTCAGAACCTCGTCGTGCAGGATAAGACGCACCGCGCGCGCGGCCCAGAAGGCAATCACGACCGAGATCGCGAAGACCAGGATGTTGCCCAGGCTGATCGAGACCTCGCCGACTTCCAGCGTATAGGACAGCACCTGCGTCACGAAGGCGTAGGTGGCGCGCAGGACGCGGAAGCGGTCCATGGTGTAGACCGCCCAGCCCACGACCGCGGCGGCGCTGACAAGCCGGATCAGCAGCAGCACCAGCGGCGGCGCGTGTTCGCGCGCAAGCCGGAAGCGCGAAATGCCCTGGCGGGCCAGCAGAAGCTGCAGCAGCGTGATGATGACGGTCACGCCCGCGTACAGCACCAGCCCGAAGTAGCCGCTGCCGATGATGCCGCTGGTCAGCATCTCGGACAGCGACACATTGCCGATGAGGTTCGCGCCCAGCGACACGCACAGCAGTCCCGCTGCGCACCAGGCGACGGCGCGCAAGGCGCGCACCAGCCGCTCGGAGCCGGGCGGATAGGTCTGGCGCCGTCCGCGCGCCAGGAGCCACAGAATGGCCGTCAGGGCCGCCACCGCCGCGGCCACGGTCGACAGCCGATAGAAGAGGGTGTTGGCCAGGAACAGGAAGCCCAGCCGCTCGGCAAGGAAGAGCACGGTGATGACGCGCGGCCAATGGTCCAGATGCCGGCGGCTGGCGGGCGGAAGCAGGCGCAGCACCGGCACCGCCGCCAACACCAGGGCGATCTGCTGCACCATCAACGGCGCGTCCGGCTCCAGGGCCAGCACGCCCATCATCGACAGCAGGACCCACGTGGAGATGGGCCGCCCGAGCACTCCGGCGGCGGTTTCGCTCATGACGCCAGTGCGGATGGCGTTGCGGCTCTTTCTGGCCAGCCAGAGCAAAAGCGGCAGCAGCAGCAGTTGCAGGGTGTGCAGCGCGCGCTGGTTGCTGGCGCCCGCGGCGCCATAGTCGCGCGCGAAACGGACTTCGATGTCCAGGCCTTCGCGCAAAAGGGTCATGGTGTCCCGGTCGGATTTGCCGGACCAGTCCAACGCCCAGAGCGGCGGCGAGTCCACCCGCAGGAGCCGCGCGTCGACGTAGTCGATCGCCTCCATCACCTGGCGCTGGCCCGCCTTGATCTGTTCCTCGATCGCGTTGGCCCGCTGTTCCAGTTCAACCTGGCGCGACAGCGGAACGGACAACGCCTGGCTGGCCGCCAGCAACTGCGCGATCACCACGTCGACGCGGTCGGCCAGTGCCGCCGGAAGGCCCGCCGAGCCTGGCGCGTCCTTGATCGCCTGCCAGGCCGTGCGCCGCCGCAGCAGCTCGGCCGCGTCGCTGGCGTACCAGGCCGTCGCCTGCCGCATGTCGGCCCGCCAGCGGGCCAGCCGCCGCACGTCGAAGAGCCAGTGCCGCTCCAGGCTTTCCAGCCGCATGATGGGAAAGTCGCGCAGCTGGGCCGGCTGAAATTCGTAGAGCTTTTCGTCGGCGGACTTGGCGATGGCATCGAGCGGCGGCATCAGCGCGGTCAGCGGATCCGCCGTGGCCGCGCGTTGCAACACGCCCTCGGCGTATCGCAAATCCGTGTCCGCCCGCAGCGGAATCTCGGCCATCTGGATCGCGGGCGGCGGCGGGGCGGCAGGCACGGGCGTTTCCGCCGCAAGCGCTACCCCCGCCCACCCCAGGGCCAGGCCAAACAGGCAGAAGAGGATTCGTGCGCGGGGGCGCATATGACGCGACTCCGTGGTGGGGGACGGACGTGCGGCTACGGGGGAATGTATGGGACGGCGGCATGTCACGATATCGCGAAATGCGGCGGGCAAGAAGGGGGCGCAATGTGGATGCCGTCATTCGCAATTCGCGAATGACGAACGGCGCATTGGCTACGAGCCCGCCGGCGCAGGGGGCTGCCGGGGCAAGCACGTCCGGCGATTGGCGCCTTAAAGCAAAAACCCCGCCTCAGTGAAACTGGGCGGGGCTCATTGCGCGAATCTTTTGGTGGCCTGGGGCGGAATCGAACCACCGACACAAGGATTTTCAATCCTCTGCTCTACCGACTGAGCTACCAGGCCAACGAAGCCCGCCACTATACACAAAATGTCGGGACAGGTGGGGCGTAACCTGCGCCACCAACAAAAAACCCAGCGCGAAGGCCGGGTTCTTTGTAGGAGCCGAAGCGCCCGAATGCTTTTGGTGGCCTGGGGCGGAATCGAACCACCGACACAAGGATTTTCAATCCTCTGCTCTACCGACTGAGCTACCAGGCCAACGAAGTCCGCAACTATACACAATTTTTCTGACTTGTG
>JAEYVD010000414.1 GCA_023432075.1 Pseudomonadota bacterium
CCATCGCCTGCTTGCCCTGCGCGCCGTCGACCTTCACGCGCACGGTCGTCTTCGTCTCCGGCACGACCTTGGGCGCGGCGGTGAGCTTGACGTCCAGCTTGCGGTCGGCGCTGGCGATCGGCAGGAACGCCAGGCCCAGCGCGCGGGCGGGCGTGACGCGGTCGCCCTCGCTGCCCGGGCGGAACACCGCGGCGGCCACGTACAGGTCGTGACGCTTCCATTCTTTGTCGACCGGAATCTCCACCTCGGTGCCGGTGGCCTTCACCGCCACCCACTTGGACCACAACATGCGGTCGCCTTCGACGGTGATGAGCGCCTGGCCGTCATGCGGCGGCGTGAGCGTCAGCTTGACCGTGTCGCCCGGCTTGGCCGGCACGCCTTCCAGCTTCATCTGGACGCGGTCGGGACGGTTGCCCATCGCGTCGGCGTCCTGCGCGTTCCAGCCGGCATAGAAGCGATAGCGCAACGTTTCGCCGGTTTCCGGATCTGTGATTTCCAGGCGGTAACGGCCCCACTTGACCGGCACGGTCAGCTGGGTGCGATCCTTCAGCGCGATTTCGCGCGAATCGACCAATTCCTCGGTTTCGGTATAGCCGCTGTTCCAGCCGCGCTGGTCATCGAAGCGCCAGTAATATTGGCGCTCTTCGCGGAACAGGCGCATCTGCGCCTGGGCAAGCGGTTCGACCTCGCCCTGCGCGTTGGCGCGGATCACTTCAAAGCCGGCCGGCGCGCTCTCGCGAGCCACGTCGCTGTCGAACTGCGGACGCACCGCGATCAGCTTGTCGGCGGGCCAGACGGTGCGTTCGATGGAGCGCACCACCGGGCGGCCGCCGGATTCCAACAGGCTGGCCGACACCCGCACCTTCATCGGCGAATGCGTGCCGGCGGCGTTCGGGTTCACGTCCAGTTGCACGCGGCCCTTGTCGTCCAGCGCGGTTTCCGGCAGTTCGCCAAAGCTGCGCCGCGTATCGTCGGCCACGTCGCCGAAGATGAAGCCGGGCCATTGCTGGGCCAGCGCGAAGCGGTCGCGCTTGACCTGGAAGGTTGCCAGCAGGCGGTTGCCCGCCGCCGGCGCGCCGTACAGGTAATCGCCCTGCACATCGACGGTCAGTTCCTCGTCGGGGGACAACACCTCCTGGCTGGAGGTCAGCGCCATCTTCATGCGCTCGGGCAGGAATTCCTCGACCTGGAATTTCCAGGAGGCATCCGGCGCCCGCGAGGCCGGATCGACGCGCAACTCCAGCATCCACGTGCCGGTCTGCGCATCCAGCGGCAGATCGATTGCCCGCTCGACGTAGCCGGGCAGGTCTTTCTGCGGCTGCCACAGTGCGGTCTGCACCGTGCGGCCATCGGGGCGCTTGATGGTGGCGGTCAGCGGCGACGGCGTCAGCACGCGGCCGTCCAGGTCGCGCGGCAGCACCGACACATGGAACGTTTCGCCAGGGCGGTACAGGTTGCGGCCCGCATAGACGAACAGATTGTTGGCGCGCGACGCGTGGCCGCCCGTGTCGAACTCGGACAGGTCCAGCGCCGGTTCGCCCAGCGCCAGCACAGTCATTTCCTTGTCGCGCGAGGCGCGGATGACGCGCGCGTTGGCAAAGCTGCCGTCAAAGCGGACATGGCCTTGCGCATCGGCAGCCGCCTTGGCCAGCGGCTTGCCGGCGCCGTCCACCAGTTCGAACACCGCGCCCGAAATGGCCTGGCCGGACTTCAGCGACACCGAATACGCTTCGATGCGATCGCTGTAACGGCGCGCGTGCAGCCCGATGTCGCTGACGTAGAAATAGGTGACCTGATATTCGTAACGGAACCGGCCCGGCTGGCTCATGACCGCGACATAGATGCCCGGCTCCTGCAGTTCCTTGATGCCTTCGACCGGCAGGAACGTGACGTGGCGGCGGTTCGGCTTGTCGTCGGTGATGAAGCGGCCCTGATAAACGCTGGTCGTCAGCGAATTCAGCCGGTCCAGGTCCCAGTTGCTGACCGAGCCCTTCAGGCTGCGGTTGCCGGCATAGCGCCAGTCGTTCTCGTCGTAGCCGTTGTCGTCCTCGTCGTCCGAGGCGGCCGGAGTGCGGCCCACGCCCAACACGGTGTCGAAGAGTTCGGGCACACGTTCGGGCGATACGCGCAGGAATTGCACGTCGACCTCGGGCACGTTGACCGTGGCCACGGGCAGGCCGCCGTTCTGGCCGGCGGGCAGTACCACGCCGCGGCTGGCGAAGTAGAACGAAGGCGGCATGGCCTGCGTGCTGACTTCGCAATGCGAGGCCTCGGCCAGCGCGACCTTCTCGCCCGCGCCCGGCAGGCCCGAGCGGACCGTGATGGCGTACGAGCGCTGCGGCTGCACGTAGGGGAAGTACACGACACGCGGGTTGTCGCCGACGACCCAGTTGCCCTTGACGATCTTGCCCTTGGGCGCGGAATCGCCAGGACGCACGGAGGCCGGCTGCTGGCCGGTTGCGGCCGCCGATTCGCTGTCCTCGTCAGCCTTGCCGGCCGTCGAACCCGTGTCGGTGACCTGAAGGAAGGCGTCCAGATTGCTCTTGGCATCCACCGGCTGAGTGAACGTCACGGCCAGCGACAAGGCATCGTTGTATTGGCGAGGCTGGCAGTTCAACGCGGCGAAGGGATCCGCGGCGCCCACCGTTGCGGTGGCCGGTAACGCTGGCGCCCCGCCGTTCGCCGCCTGCGGGGCAGCGGCAGTTGCCGTCTGCGCCGCCGGAACCGCTGCCGGCGTCGCCGGTTGCTGTCCCTTGCCCATCCACCAGCCCACGCCAATGGCGCCGGCCAACACAGCGACCCCGGCTACTGCCAGCCAGGTCTTGTTGAACTTTCCACTCACGGCGAAACCCTCCCCGCCCACTAGAATGCAACGCTCCTTAGCGGCGGAGCTGCCGACCCGCATGCGCCGCGCGCTTCCCGTTACGCGGCGAAACCGTTCATCCCGTCATCCGGGATGCAACCGGCAGCACAACGCCGCCATGGCTGGCGGCGCTGTCTTTTTTCGTTTTCAAACCGGTTCCATCACACACTGCAACGGGTGCTGGCGCGCCCGCGCATATTGACCGACCTGCGCGATGCGCGTGGCCGCGAGGTCGCGCGGGTAAACCCCGCAGACACCTCGACCTTCGTGATGGACCTGCAGCATGATCCGCGTCGCCTCTTCCTGATTCTTATTGAAGAATTTCTGCAGCACTTTCACGACGAACTCCATCGGGGTGTAGTCGTCATTGAGCAGCAGCACCTGGTACATCGGTGGCGGCGCAGCGCGAGCCGGCGCCTTTTCGACGACCAAGTCATGCTGGGAATCCAAGGTAGAACTCATAGGGCGGGTATTCTATTTAAACTGGGGACGGCAACCACTCAACTTACTGAAAATTACACGCAGAAATACGTAGTATCCATACTTGACTAGGTCAAGAAAAGCGGCGCATTATCCACGCATTCTGGGGTTTTCAATTCACCGAAAATCTGCCAGGAAGCCGGAGGGGGGACAGGGGTCTAGACCACAATGCCCTTCTGTCAACATACGATTCAATGAGGCAGGCCGCATGTCTGATACGACCGCAACCGCCGTCCAAGGGGACAATCCCAAATCGACGGGCACCGTCAAATGGTTCAACGATGCAAAGGGGTTTGGCTTCATTACGCCCGACGATGGCGGTGAAGATCTGTTCGCCCACTTCTCGTCCATCCAGATGAATGGTTTTAAAACCCTGAAAGAAGGCCAGAAAGTGGCCTTCGAGATTATTCAGGGGCCTAAAGGCAAACAGGCGCTTAATATTACGGCAGCCTGAGTTACCCTTTAAAGCGCAACGGTAAGGTTGCGCCATTATCCAGGCGGGGCTTTCGGGCCCCGCCTTGTTATTTTCTAATTACTCCGCCGGACCATGCTGAAGATTGCCGTTTTGTTTCCCATTGTGCGCACACTGTTCAAAACAACGTTCACCAAAGCATCGTCAGCGGGAACCTCGGCGGGCCGCAAGGGTTCGGTGATTGCCGCCGCAGCCATCGCGTTCGCAACCGCCGCCCTGCCCCTGCCGGCCAGCGCCCAGCAACAGACCGGTCCGCAACCAAAATTGCCGACCACGCAACTGTCGGCCGGCATCCATATTATCCGCGCGGAAGTCGCAGACACGGACGCCACGCGGCGCGACGGCCTGATGTTCCGCAGGGAACTGCCCGGCAACGACGGCATGCTGTTCGTCTTTGACCGCCCGGACGTGCAGTGCTTCTGGATGCGCAACACGCTGCTGCCCCTGTCGATTGCCTTTATCGCCGACGACGGCACGATCGTCAACATCGAGGACATGGCGCCGCAGACCGAGGATCCGCATTGCGCGAAAAAGCCGGTGCGCTACGCGCTGGAAATGGCGCAGGGGTGGTTCGACGCGCACGGCATCGCCGCGGGCAAGAAGCTGGACGGGCTGCCGTAACGCATCACGGCAAGCGCCAGAACCGATGAATGACAACGGGAGCCCGAGGGCTCCCTTGTCGTTGGGGCGGAGTGTGGGGCCGCCCGTCCGGGGCAACCGCCTTACACGCGCTCGACGATCAGCGCGATGCCTTGGCCGACGCCGATGCACATCGTGCACAGGGCATAACGGCCGCCCGTGCGGTGCAGCTGGTTGATGGCCGTGGTGGCCAGACGCGCGCCGCTGGCGCCCA
>JAEYVD010000457.1 GCA_023432075.1 Pseudomonadota bacterium
GGGCGCAGTCCGCGGCAGCAAAGGCGTACGCATTCCTACCCGGGCGTTATCCCCAAGGAGGAAGACAGATGAGTAGCGAACCGCATTACCCCCTGCAAGATGCGCAGCGCCGTCGCCTGCTGGGCGCTCTGGGCGCCGCCGGACTCTGTGCGCTGGCGCCGTGGGAACGCGCGCTGGCGCAGAAAGGCGCATGGCCCGAGCGTCCCATCAACTACGTGGTGCCTTTTCCGCCCGGCGGCCTGACCGACGTGGCCGCGCGCCAGGTGGGCAAGGCGCTGGCGGACGCCGAACGCTGGAACGTGGTGGTCGAGAACAAGCCGGGCGGCAGCGCCAATATTGGCGCGGCACATGTGTCGAACGCCGCGCCCGATGGCTACACGTGGCTCGCCATCACGCTGTCGCACGCGGCCAATGCCACGCTGTTCGCGGGCAAGGCCGGCTATGACCTGACCCGCGACCTGACGCCGCTCGCCGGGCTGGCGTCCTCGCCCATCATGGTGGTCGTCAACGCCAAGAGCAACATCAAGTCCATGGACGACCTGGCGCGCGCGGCCAAGGCCAAACCCCTGTCGGCCGGCTCCAGCGGCAACGGCACGCCCCCGCACCTGACGCTTGCGCTGTACCAGAAGCTCACGGGCGTGCCGCTGATGCACGTGCCCTACAAAGGCGGCGCGCCTTCGCTCACGGACCTGATCGGCGGTCACCTGGACGTGGTGTTCTCGAACTATCCCGAGTCGCTGGCGCATGTGAAGAACGGGTCGCTGCGCGCCCTGGCCATCACCACGCGCGAACGCAGCAAGGATCTGCCCGACCTGCCCACCACGGCCGAAGCCGGCCTGCCGGACCTGATCGTCGAGAATTTCACCGGCGTGCTCGCGCCCGCCGGCACGCCGCCCGAACTGGTCCAGCGCATCGGCGACGCCATCGTCAAGCAGGTCTCGCAGCCCGCCATGCAGCAATCCCTGCTGCGACTGGGCTTCGTGCCGCAGCCGCGCGGTCCCAAGGAATTCGGCACGTACCTGAAGTCGGAGGTCGACCGCTGGGCCAAGATCATCCGCGACGCCAACATCCAGGTCGCCTGAGGCGGCCGCCCTGCCCACCACAACGAGGAGTCCGGCAGATGCGAGTATTGATTTCGGAGTTCATGGACGCGCCCGCCGTCGATGCCTTGCGGCAGCGGTTCGACGTGCGCTACGCCCCCGAACTGGTGGAGCAGCGCGCCGCGCTGCTTGAAGCCGCCGCGGATGCCGACGCCCTCATCGTGCGCAACCGCAGCCAGGTGAACGCCGAACTGCTGGCGGCGGCGCCACGCCTGGTGGCGGTGGGCAGGCTGGGCGTGGGGCTGGACAACATCGATCTCGCGGGCTGCGAGGCGCGCGGCATCAAGGTCATTCCGGCCACGGGCGCCAACGCCCGCGCCGTGGCCGAGTATGTCATCGGCACCATGCTGTCGCTGTTGCGCGGCGCCTATGCGTCCACGGCGGATGTCGCGGCCGGCACCTGGCCGCGCACCGCGCTGTCGCAGGGGCTGGAGGCGCACGGCCGCACGCTGGGCGTGGTGGGATTCGGAGGCATCGGCCGGCTGGCCGCCCAGCTTGCCCGCGGTCTGGGCATGCGCATCGTAGGCAGCGATGCCGCCCTGCCGCCCGCCCATCCCGCGTGGCAGGAAGCCGGCGCCGAGCCGCTGGCCCTGGACGAGCTGCTGGGCCAGGCGGACGTGGTGACGCTGCACGTGCCGCTCACGCCCGAGACCCGGCACCTGCTGAACGCGGCGCGCATCGAACGCATGCGCCCCGGCGCCATCCTCATCAACACGTCGCGCGGCGGCATCGTGGACGAGGCTGCGCTGGCGGCCGCGCTGCGCGCCGGGCGGTTGCGCGGCGCCGCGCTGGACGTCTTCGAGCAGGAACCCCTGCCTGCGGGCGGCCCGCTGGCCGACGCGCCGAACCTGATCCTCACGCCGCACATTGCCGGACTCACGCAAGAGGCCAACACGCGCGTTTCCGACATGGTGGCTGCCGGCGTGACAATGGCGCTTGACGCCCGCGCACGTTGACGAGCCGCGGCGCGCCTTACACGACAGGAAGGATATGGCTCACATCTATCTGGACGAACTTCAACACCTGGCCGCGGCGGGTCTTGCCGCCGCCGGCGCCAACCCGGTCATGGCGGACAGCACCGCCCGCGCGCTGGTCTTCGCGGAAAGCCAGGGGCTCAGTTCCCACGGCCTGTCGCGCGTGCCGTTCTACGCCGGCCACCTGCGCACCGGCCGCGCCATCGGTTCGGCCGTGCCGCGCATCCTGAACGAACGCGGCGGGGCGGCGCTGATCGATGCCGGCTCCGGCCTGGCCTTCCCCGCCTGCGGCATGGCGGTCGAACAGGCCACCGTGCGCGCCCGCGAACATGGCGTGGCGTTCGTGGGCGTGGCCAACAGCCATCATTTCGGCGAGGCCGCTTACCACCTGGAAGCCCTGGCCGACGCCGGCATGGTCGGGCTGGCGCTCAGCAATTCACCCGCCGCCATGCCCGCATGGGGCGGCAAGCGCCCACTGTTCGGCACCAATCCCATCGCGGCGATCTTCCCGCGCCGTGGCGGCGCGCGGCTGGTCATCGACCTGTCGCTGTCGCAGGTGGCGCGCGGCAAGCTCATGATCGCGGCGCGCGACAACCAGCCGATCCCGCTGGGCTGGGCGCTGGACGCGGACGGCCAGCCGACCACCGATCCGAAGGCGGGC
>JAEYVD010000469.1 GCA_023432075.1 Pseudomonadota bacterium
GTGCCATAGCCCGAGACGGCGCAATAGATGAGACCCGGGTTCTCCTTGCGCAGCGTGTCGTAGCCCAGGCCCAGCTTCTCCATCGTGCCCTTGCGGAAGTTCTCGGTCACCACGTCGGCGTCGCGGATCATGCGCAAGAGCACCTTCTTGCCGTCGGGATGCTTCAGGTCCAGCGCAATGGCGCGCTTGTTGCGGTTGAGCATCAGGAAAGGCGCCGAGATGCCGTTGATCTGCGGATCGCGGTATTGGCGCGAATCGTCGCCGCCGTCGATCTTCTCGACCTTGATGACATCGGCGCCCAGGTCCGCGAGCATCATGCCGCAGGTGGGGCCGGCCATGATCTGCGACAGCTCGATGACGCGCATGCCGGCCAGCGCGCCGGCGGCGGGGGCATCGGAAGCGGGGAAGGGGGGACGGCCGGAGCCGCGGGTGTCGTTGTGCATGCGTGTTCCTCGATCGTTTGTTCAGCGGCCGCTGAATTGCGGTTTGGCCTTGGCCAGGAAGGCGCGGTAGCCGGCGCGGAAGTCCTCGGTGTCGAAGCAATCGAAGGCTTCGTCGCGGTCGGCGTCGGTCAGCGCCTTGCCTTGCACCAGGTTGCGCACGAACTTCTTGTGCCAGCGGGCCACCAGCGGCGCGCCGTCCGCGATCCGGCGCGCCGTGGCCTGGGCGTCGGCCGCTACCTGGTCATCGGCCACCACGCGCGAGACCACACCCAGGCGCAAGGCCTCGGCGGCGTCGAAGATGTTGCCTTCCAGCAGCACCTGCAGCGCCACGGTGGGGCCGACCAGCCGAACCAGCGGGGCCAGTTCCGAATACGACATCACCAGCCCCAGGTTCTTGATGGGCACGCCGAACCGCGAGCTCTCGCCGCAGATGCGCACGTCGGCCAGGCTGGCGATCTCCAGCCCGCCGCCCACGCAGATGCCATGGATCTGCGCCACGACGGGGTGGCGGCACCCGCCGATCGCCTCGATCGTGCGGCGCATGACGGCGCCGTACTCGACGGCCTGCCGCTTGTTGCTGCGGGCCGTCTCGAACTCGCCGATGTCGTTGCCTGGCGAGAATGCCTTCTCGCCCGCGCCGCGCAGCAGCACGCAGCGCACGCTGTCGTCGCGGTCCAGTTCGAGAAAGGTGTCGCCCAGCAAGCGCCAGCCGTCGATGGTGAAGGCGTTGAGCTTTTCCGGCCGGTTCAGCACCACGGTCGCGATGTCGCCGTCGCGGTGCAGCAGGATGGGCGCGGAGCCCGGGGTGGAAGTAGCAGTCATGGGATTCCTTTTGCATGCGCGGGGGGGACGTCCCCCGCCAGGTGAGTCGTGCCCGCTGCTGGGGCTTGTTGCGGGCCCTTACTGCGGGGCTTACTGCTTCGTCAGGCCCAGGCTTGCGGTGAGCTTGCCGTACTTGCTCCATTCGTCCCGCACGTACGAGGCGAAGGCAGCCGGGGATTGCGGACCGCCGCCCAGGTCCATGCCCTGGTCGGCAAGCTTGGCGGCGACTTCGGGGTCGGCCAGCGTCTGGGCAAGCGCCCGGTCGAGCTTTTCCATGATCGGATGGGGCAGCTTGGCCGGTGCGAGGACCGCGTACCACTGCACGACGTCCAGGCCCTTGATGCCGGATTCCGCCAGCGTCGGCACGTCCGGCAGGCGCTTGCTTCGCTGCGGACTGGTCACGGCCAGCGGCCGCAGCTTGCCGGCCTGGATCTGGTTGATCGCGCCTGGGAGCGTGTCGAAGTTCAAGTCCACGCTGCCGCCCAGCAGGTCGGTCATGGCCTGGCCACTGCCCTTGTAGGGCACGTGTTCCATCTGCACCCCCGCAATCTGCGAGAAACGCGCGGCGCTCAAATGCTGCGGACTGCCCATGCCTGACGACGCGTACAAGAGTTGCTTGGGCTTGGCGCGGGCATCGTCCACCAGGTTCTGTACCGTGACGTACGCATGCTTGGCGGGATTGACGACCAGCACGTTCGGCACCGATCCGATGTACCGCACCGCTGTGAAATCCTTGTTGGGATCGATGTTGGACTGCACGACGTAAGGCGCGGCGACGGTGGACTGCATATTGGCCAGCAGCAGCGTGTAGCCGTCCGGATCCGCCTTGACCACATAGTCGGCGGCAATCAGGCCGGAAGCCCCTGGCTTGTTCTCCACCACGACCTGCTGGCCCAGCAGCGTGGACAGGCGCGCCGAAAGAATGCGGGCCGACACGTCGGTGCCGCCGCCGGGCACGAAGCCGACGACCAGCCGGATGGGACGTTCCGGCCACTTGACCGGATCCTGCGCTGCGGCGGGGGTGGCCGCCGCGAGGCCGGCGGCCAGCATCAATACGCCCGTCCAGGCGCGAGCATGCTTGTTCATAGGGTCTCCTTTGGTGGATGAGGCCTGCCCAGGGGCTGCTTGCTCTATGATTGGGTCAGGTTGGTATGCCTTTGGTGTTTGGTATACCAGATACAAAAATAGTCGATGTTGCGAGCATGAACAACCCATGGCTAACCCTGAACCCTTGATTGCCGATGTGTCCGTCCCCGATTTGGCCATTCACCATCCCACGCTGCCGGCGGTCGTGGCGGAACGGCTGCGCCAGCTCATCATCGATGGCACGCTCAAGCCCGGCACGTGGCTCAACGAACGGGATCTCTGCGATCAACTGAAGATTTCGCGCACGCCGCTGCGCGAGGCGTACCGGATGTTGGCCTCGGATGGGCTGGTGACGCTGCAGCCCAAGCGCGGCGCAATGGTGATCGAGCTGTCCGCCGAGGACATCGAGAACATCTTCGACGTGCTGTCGGTGCTGGAAGGGCTGGCGGTGCGCAGCGCCGCCGAGCGTGCGTCCGAAGCGGAGCTGGCCCAGATCGCGCGGCTGCATGCGCAGATGCTTGAAAACTATGAAAAGCGGGATATCCGGGCGTATTTCGCGGCCAGCATGGGCACGCACATCGCGATCAATCGCGCCGCGCACAACCCGGCGTTGTCACACTCCTACGACCGGTTGAACTTGCAGGTGCAGGCGCTGCGCTACAAGTCCAATTTCGATCTGGACGAATGGACGACGGCGGTCGCCGACCACGAGGCCTTTGTGCAGGCGTTGATGGCGCGCGACGGCGAACGCGCCGAAGCCCTCATCCGCAAACACGTGGGCGGCAAGAAGGCCTACAACCTGCGCGGGCGTACCGGCGGCGCGGCCTGAGGGCAAGGGTGGCGCGCCGCGGCCCGTTCGCATGCAGGCGCCCCCCTGCAAGCGGACGGGCGTGTTCAGGCAGGTTGCGCCACCACGCGTTTTCTGCCGATCATGAGCGCCAGCACCGCGGCGATGATGCCGGTCGCGCCTGAAATCACAAAAGCCATCAGGTAGCTGCCCTGGGCTTCGCGCAGGGCGCCGGCCATCCACGCGGCGCTAGCCGCGCCCATCTGGTGGCCCGCGACGATCCACCCGAAGACGATCGAGGCGTCGCGTTCGCCGAAGGCTTCCGTCGTCAGGCGCAGCGTGGGCGGCACCGTGGCGATCCAGTCCAGGCCAAAAAAGATCGCAAAGATCGACAGGCTGTAGAACGAGAAATCGGAATAGGGCAGGTACATCAGCGACAGGCCACGCAACGCGTAGTAGACAAAGAGCAGCTTGCGCGGGTCGTAGCGGTCGGTCAGCCAGCCGGAGGCCGTGGTCCCGAGCAGGTCGAAGATGCCCATCATGGCCAGCAAGCCGGCCGCCTGCACTTCGGGCATGCCGTGGTCGCCGCAGAGCGCGATCAGGTGCGTGCCCACCAAGCCATTCGTCGTGAACCCGCACACGAAAAAGGTGGCGAACAGATACCAGAACGTGCGCGTGCGGGCCGCGCGCGCCAGCGTGCCAAACGTGGCGGCCACCATCCCGGTGCGCGGCGCGGCGGGGGCGGGCGGCGCGTGCGGATCGCTGCCGAACGGCACGAGGCCTACGCTGGACGGGCGGTCTGGCACCAGCCACCAGGCCAGCGGCACCAGCGCGGCCGCGGCGCCGGCCACCGTCCAGACCACGCGCGTCCAGTCGCCCGACGAGGCCAGCGCGGCCA
>JAEYVD010000487.1 GCA_023432075.1 Pseudomonadota bacterium
GCGTGGTGCCGTAGAAGCCCAGCTCGCGGTTCGAGCCGATGCGCGCCTCGTCAGTGCCTGCGCGTATATCGGCCGTGGTGGGCTCGGGCAGGTCCGGATTGAAATTGAACGCGTTGAAGGTCGCGTAATTGACCAGATACGCGTAGGAGGTGTCGATCTTGCTGTGTCCATAATTGGCGCCCACCACCACCTCATGGGTGCGGCCGAACGCACGGAACTTGCCGGTCAGATTCGCGTCCACGCCCGAGGTATCGATGTCGGCCACGGTCCTGGCCACGCTGACGGTCGCCATCTGCGTCACGGGGTTCACCGCCCGGCTCGACGCGGTGTATTTCAGATACTGACTTTCCTGCACGTAGGCGCCGGTCACCTTGAAGCGCCAGTCGTCATTGAACGCATGCGTGAAGTCGGCATAGAAGCCCTGGTTCGAGGTCTCCTGGCGGTTCCAGTTTGCGCCGAAGCTGGTGGACCGCTTGAAACCGACCTCTTCACCGTTGCTGTAGCGCGGCAGGCCCGAAATCGAAGGACGGCCTCGCAGGTCTTCGTAGCTGTAGCCCAGATTCACCTGCGTGCGCGGCGAGAAGTCGTATTCGACCGTGGCGTAGACGGTGGTGTTCTTCAGGTTCACCCGGTCCACGAAAGAGTGTTCGTCCTGACGGTCGATCAGGGCGCGCCCACGCAGGCTGCCGTCTTCGTTCAGCAAAGCGCTGCCGTCGAGCTGCATGCCGTAACGGTCCCAGCTTCCGGCCTGGGTCTCGACCATGAAACGGTCTTCCTGCAACGGCCGTTTGCGCACCAGGTTCACCGCGCCGCCAGGCGAACCGGAACCTTGCAGCAGGCCGGCCGCGCCGCGCAGCACTTCGACGCGGTCATAAAACGCGGTGCCGCCCGAGTAGTTGCTGGCTCGGCCATACATGCTGCGTTCCAGCGGCACGCCGTCATACTGGATCACGCTGTTGTTGAAGCCGCGGGAATAGATGTATTTGCCGCCCTGCGGACTCTGTTGCAAGGTGACGCCAGTGGTGTTTTCCAGCGCGTCATACACCGAGGTCAGGTTCTGCTCGTCAAGGCGCTGGCGGGTCACCACGCTGACCGATTGCGGAATGTCGCGCAGTTGCTGCTCGCCCTTGCCGATAGTGACCGCCGACGTGGTGTAGGAGCCGGTGCCTTCGGTCATGAGCCGGTATTCCTGCCCCGTCACGGTGACAGGTTCGAGCAGGGTCGCGCCGCCGGCGGGCAGGCGCCGCACGGCATAGCCGCCGCTGGAAAGCCTGACCCCCTCGAATCCGGTACGGGACAACAATGCGCTCAAACCTCGCCCGGCGCTCCAGCGTCCTTGCAGACCCTCGGTACGCAGCCCGCTCACCTGCGCGGCATCGAACGACACGTTCACGCCGGCGGCGCGGGCAAACTGGTTCAGCGCCTGCTCCAGCGGCCCGGCATCGATGGCGAAAGTGAATTCCGTTTCTTGCGCGGCGACACCGGCCTGCGCCTGGGCGGCTGGGGCAATGAAGCCCAGGGCGGCGCCGCACAGCAGGCCAGAAAGAATGGTGGACAACACGGTCGGAACGGGCGTCAGGCGAGCCGTCCTGGAGGTACGAGCGAGGGTCATTGCGAAAATTTGATAGGCCAGGTTGAAAGATGTCTTTCCCTGTAGGCCGGTCGAAAACGCAAACCCCCTCACTTTTCATGAAAAAAAATCGTGACCGCCGCAAAACCGGGCGAGGACGGGCTTCACGCGGGCCCGACCGCAACCCAGTAGCGGGTCCGGTAGCGCAGCCGGATCGGCAGCGTCTGGGCCAGGAAGGCAAGCGTCCGATCGGTGTCGTTCACGTGATAGGTGCCCGACACGCGCAGATCGGCGACCTCGGGCGCGCAACTGATGCGGCCATGGCGGTATCGCGACAATTCGGCCAGCAGGTCCGCCAGTCGCATGTCCTTGCCCTCGATCGCACCGTCCAGCCAGGCATCGGCCACCATGGCTGGCTTGTTCATCAGCCGTGCGCCCAGGCGATCCAGCTGGGCGGTCTGGCCTGTCTCGGCAATCACCGGGGCGGCGCCATCGGCGGGCCGCAGCGCAACCGCGTGCTGCTGCACGCTGACCCGGGCGCAATCGTCTTCCAGGCGCACCACGAATCGTTTGCCCAGCGCCTGGACCGCGCCGAACGGCGTCTGCACGAGGAACGGCCGCTTGATGGGGGATGGCGCATCGGCGCCGGTCTGGATCGAGATCTCGCCGCGGTAGAGCACGAGCACGCGTTTGTCGTCTTCCATCCGGACGCCCACCGCGCTGTCGGTGTTCAGCGCCAGGAGGGTGCCGTCCTCCAGTGTCACGCGGTCGCGCACGCCCACGCCGGTGCTGACGTCCGCCAGCATGCGCTGCCAGGGGGTGTGCTCGCGCACGGCCCAGCCCGTGCCCGTCAGTCCGCCCAGCAGCAGCATGCCCTTGACCAGCGCACGGCGCTGCTGCCGCCGCGCGTCGTGCGCCGTCCCCATGGCGATGAGCGTGTCCAGCGCCAGCCCCTGCGGCACGGCGGTGAAGTCGGCATTCAGCGCCTGCATGCGCACCCAGGCCCGCTCATGCAAGGGCGCCGCGCGGCGCCAGCGCTCGAAGGCGGCACAGGTCTCGGGATCGGGTGAGCCGAAGTTCAGCTTGACCGACCAGGCGATGGCCTCGTCGACCACGGCGGCAGGAATCGCGGCGGCCTCGCTCACACGTCACCAAACCTGTAGGCATAGCATTGGCGCAAGCCCGCCGCCACGTAACGTTCGGCGGTGGCAAGGGAGACGCCTAGACGTTCGGCGATCTGTGGGCAGCGCATGCCCTCCAGTTGCGCCCACAAAAAGGCCTGGCGCACCTTCGGCTTGAGGGAATCCAGCATTTGATCGATCTTGATGAGCGCTTCCAGCACCAGCATCCGGTTCTCGGGCGACGGCGCCAGTTCCTCGGGTGTGCGCGCCAACACGGCGAGCCAGGTACGCTCAAGCTCGCTGCGGCGCCAGTGGTCCACCAGCAGCCCGCGTGCGATCGTACTGAGATAGGCGCGCGGCTCGCGCGTCTCGATCACTGCCGGCCGGCCCAGCAAGCGCAGGAAAACGTCGTGAGCCAGGTCGGCGGCGTCGGAGGAATTACCTAGTTGCTTGCGTATCCAGCCCCGCAGCCATCCGTGGTGGTCCGCATAGAGCGACTCGACTTGGGCGTGCTTGGTAGGGGACATCGCATACGTTTGCAAATGATAATTATTCTTTATTGTAGAGAACTGCCGAGGCGCAGGCAAGGCGCGCTGTATTTGCCCGCCCAGGTTTGCGCGCACCGAATAACGTTCGCCTTTTCGCGAAGAACAAGTACGCCTCACGACAACCGGCCTGCCAAAAAAATGGACGCCGTCTCAAAAGCTCATGTCATGCTCAGAAGCCGCCGCAGTTCGGGAACCCGTTCCTTTGCTACGTTGCGCAGTTCATCGACCAGTTGCTCCGTCGCAGGGCTTCGGCGTTTGCCTTTGGGAAATACGAGTCCGTAGTGCAGTTTGACCGTGGGGCGGAATTTTCTGACGGCAATGTTCAGGTGCCGTTGCGCGAGCGTGGCCATGGGGTCGGCCAGCGCAATGCCGCAGTTCATGGCCGCCAGCTGGATGGCCATGGTGCTGAAGGAGACTTCGAGCTCGCTGTGCGCGGCGGCGTTGGTGGCCTCGAAGGCGGCCAGGCAACGCTGTTCAAGAATGCTGCGGCGGCCTAGGCTGATGTAGGGCTCGGTCTGCAGGTCTTCGGGACCGATCTGCGAGCGCCCGGCGTACGGATGACTGGGGTGCATGACGGCGACGATTTCGCTTTGACATAGCAGCTCGGTTTCGATGGCGGGGTGCTCCAGGGGAAGCTGGACCAGGGCCAGGTCGAATTGCTGCTGCGCCAGCCACCATTGCAGTTCCGCGGGCATGCGCGCGTTGAGCGCTGCGGTGAAGTCGGGATTCTTCAGGCGGCAGCGGCCCACGGCCTCGA
>JAEYVD010000537.1 GCA_023432075.1 Pseudomonadota bacterium
GGAAGCTGGACCAGGGCCAGGTCGAATTGCTGCTGCGCCAGCCACCATTGCAGTTCCGCGGGCATGCGCGCGTTGAGCGCTGCGGTGAAGTCGGGATTCTTCAGGCGGCAGCGGCCCACGGCCTCGATGGCCAGCCCGTCGATGATGTGGTTGGCGGCCAGGACCCGTACGCGATCACGGCGGCCCTGGCGCATGTCTTCGGCGTAGTCGGCCACGGCGTCCTGGGCGCGCAGCAGGCCGTAGACGCGCTTGTAGAACTCATGGCCGTCGTCGGTAAGTTCCAGGCGGCGGCCGGTCTTGCGCAAGATTTCGAAGCCAGCTTCTTCTTCCAGCTGCGCCAGCAGGCGGCTGACCTGGGGCTGGGTGCGGTGCAGGCGCAGCGCGGCCTGGGCGACGCTGCCGCCTTCGACGAAAGCGTGCAGCGCTTCGTAGGCGCGGTAATTCATGCAGACATCCCCTCGCAAAAATACATGCATTTAACGCAAGTATTCGATCAAATTTCGAAATTGAATTATATGTCTGCTGATTTCAGAATTTCTCCCTGAGGCCGTCGTTGAAGGCGCGCGGGTAACAAGGGAGTGGCAGGCAGTGAGTCAGGATCCGATTGTTGTGTGGGGGGGCGGCGCGATTGGCGGCGTGGTGGCAGCAAAGCTGGCGGATGCCGGCCAGGATGTGCTGCTGGTGGACGTGGTGCCCGAGCATGTTGAGGCGGTGCGCACGCGCGGGCTTGAGATCGTCGGTCCGGACGGCAAGAGCACGTTTTCGCGGATGAAGGCCTGCCTGGCGTCCGACGTGGACGGGACGTATTCCCGGATCATGCTGTCAGTGAAAGGGCAGCACACCCGCCCGGCGATGGCGTCGATCGCGCCGCGACTGGCCGCTGACGGCTGGGTGCTGGCGCTGCAGAACGGCCTGACCGAGGCGACGATAGCCAGCATGGTGGGGCCGGCGCGCACGCTGGGCGCGCTGGTGAATTTTGCGTCGGACTACGTGGGGCCGGGCCGCATCCAGTTCGGCGGCCTGGGCAGCCTGCGGGTCGGTGAGATCGACGGCGGCGACACGGCTCGTTCGCGTCAGGTGGAAGCGCTGCTGCGCCAGGTGGATCCGGAGTCGGGCTGGACGGACCGCCTGATGGGCTACAAGTGGAGCAAGGTGGCCATTGGGTCGCTGCTGTTTACGACCGCGATGTCGAACGACACGATCGTGGAGCAGCTGGGCAACCGGCGCTATCTGCCACTGTGGCGCGCCCTTTGCCGCGAGGTGGTGACGGTGGCCCGCGCCAGCGGCGTGGACCCGGCGCCGTTTGACGGCTTTGCGCCGGATGCCTTCACCGCGTCGGCAAGCGTGGACGACGCCTGGGCGCAGATGCAGCAGATCACCGATCACTGCCGCCGTTGGGTGGGCAAGCCGCGCAGCGGCGTGTGGCGCGACCTGGCGGTGCGCAAGCGCCCGACCGAGGTGGACCCGCAGATCACGGACATCGTGGCCCATGGCCAGGCCGCCGGCATCGAGACGCCGACGGTGTCGCGCCTGATCGCGATGATCCGCGAGATGGAGGCGGGCACGCGCGATTTCGGCAACGCCAACCTGGATGCGCTGATGGAAACCGCGGCATGAACGCGGCCGATTTTTCTGACCGCCACGTGCTGGTGACGGGCAGCAACGGGCACTTCGGGCGCGAGCTGGTGCAGGCTTTCGCACTGGCGGGCGCCACGGTGACCGGTGCCGACCGCGCCGGGGACGACGGTCGCGCCGGAGAAACGCGTCACATCGAATTGGACGTCACCGACTGCGCGGCCATCGAACGCTTGGTCGCGGGCTGGGACGATCAATCCCTGCCCCATGTGCTGGTGAACAACGCGGCGATCTTTCCGTTCGCGGACATCCTGGATGCGCCGCCGGAATTGTGCCGCGCAATCCTGGACGTGAATCTGCTGGGCCCGTTGCAGCTGATCCAGGCGCTGGCGCGGCGCTGGATCGCCGCAGGCATCCGCGGGTCGGTGGTCAACGTGAGCTCGGCGTCGGCCGAGGTGGCCCGAGGCAATGGCGCGATCTACGGGCCGTCCAAGGCAGCGCTGGAGCAGACGACGCGCATTCTTGCGGTGCGGCTTGCCCCGCACGGCATCCGCGTCAACGCCGTCCGTCCGGGGCTGGCGCAGGGCGAAAACAGCCCCGTGCTGCCGCCCGCCCACCTGGAGAGCATCGCGGCCGCGATCCCGCTGGGACGCATGATCCAGCCCGGGGAGCTCTCGCGGGCGGTGCTATTCCTGGCCAGCGACGCGGCGTCATTCACGACGGGCCAGGTGCTGTCGGTGGATGGCGGGGGCGGCATCAACCGGCGTGCCCCGACCTGAACGACAAAGACGAATCATCAAGGAGAAAACAGATGGACACCTCCATGCGCGCAATCACAATGCACGACGACAGCCGAATTTCATTTCCGGCGTACGCATGGCCCGAGGGCAAGCGCTGCGCGGTGGCGTTCACGCTGGACCTGGACGCCGAGTCCCCGTATTTCTGGACCGCGCGCGACAAGCAGCCCGTGGCGTTGGGCGAGCTGGAGCAGCGCCGGTATGGCCCGCGGCAAGGTGTGGCGCGGATCCTTGCCCTGCTGGACAAGTGGGGAATCAAGGGCGCGTTCTACGTGCCGGGCGTGGTGGCCGCCACCTATCCCGATCTGCTTCCCATGCTGCTGAAGGCAGGGCATGAGGTGGGCTATCACGGCTATTTCCACGAGCGGCTGGACACGCTGGACGACGCCACGCTGGACGATTACCTGGGACGCAGCATCGAAGTCTTCCAGCAGCAGACGGGGACGGCCTGCCGCGGCTATCGCGCGCCGTCGTTCGAGCATTCGCCAGCCAGCCTGGCGGCGCTGCGCCGCGCGGGCGTGGCCTACGACAGCTCGCTGATGGGCTTCGATCATCCGTATTCGATCGACGGGCTGGTGCAGGTGCCGGTGACCTGGACCATCGACGACGCGCTGTACTTTCGCTACACCAACGGGCCGCGCGACAAGACGCACCCGGCCAATCCGAACGCCGTGCTCGAAAGCTGGATCGAGGAATTCGAGGGCGTGCGCGAATGGGGCGGACTGTGCATGATCACCGTCCATGACTGGATCTCGGGCCGGGCTCAGCGCCTGCGCCTGCTGGACAAGTTTTTCAGCCATATCGCCAACGCCGAGGGCGTGTGGTGGGCGACGCCGATGCAATTGCACGACTATCACTGCGCGTCGGCCAACGCCGGCCGGTTCGAGGTCAGCGCGCACGTGGGCCGGTTTGCGCCGGATTCCAACAAATAAATCGACAAGGGGAAATCATGAACGAAAAACGTCGCGCCCTGTGCGCACATCTGGCCGGGCTGCCGCTGCTGTCGCTGGCGGGGGCGGGCGCCTTGCCCTGGCGAAGCGCGCAGGCCGCGCCCGGCTATCCGGACAAGCCGGTGTCCGTCGTGGTGCCGTTCGCGCCCGGCGGGAACACCGACATCGTGGCGCGCATGATCGGCACCGGGCTGGCCAAGCGGCTAGACGCCAACATCGTGGTGGAGAACAAGGCCGGCGCTGGCGGCAACATCGGCGCGGCGACCGTGGCGCGGGCCAAGCCCGACGGCTACACCGTGCTCTACAGCACGGCCAGCACCTACGCGATCAACCCGCACATCTACGCGAACCTGCCCTTTGACCCGGTCAAGGCGTTCGAGCCGCTGGCCGTCACCATCCAGGTGCCCGTGGTGCTGGTCGTCGCGGCCAGCTCGGGGATCAAGTCGCTCAAGGAGCTGATGGCGCACGTCAAGGCCAATCCGGACAAGGCCAGCTACGGCTCCAACGGTAACGGCACGTCGAGCCATATCGCGTGCCACGTGCTGGCGCAGAAGATGGGCGTGCCCAATCTGCTGCACGTGCCGTACAAGCAGGGGCCGCAGGTGCTGACCGACCTGACCGGCGGCCAGCTCACGTTCGCCTTCGACGCATGGTCGGTGCTGGGTCCGCAGGTCAAGGCGGGACGGCTGGTCGCGCTGGCCGTGTCGGGCACGGACCGGCTCAAGGCCGCGCCCGAGATCCCGACGGTCGCCGAGGTCCTGGAGACGGACTACGACATCGTGACTTGGAACGCGTTCTGCCTGCCCAGCGGCGTGCCGCCTGAGATCGTTGCGAAGCTACGCGAGGCGGTGCAAGGCACGATGGAGGACCCCGCGATCCGTTCCCGCCTGGAAAACGAAGGCGTGCCGCCCTATGCGCCCATGTCCCAGGCAGAGCTGGACGCGTTCTTCAAGCGTGAGTACGAGAAGTGGGGCGCGCTGGTGAAGCTGGTCGGCGCCACCGGGATCGCGTGATGGCC
>JAEYVD010000598.1 GCA_023432075.1 Pseudomonadota bacterium
CTTGAATGCGACAGGCGCAGACGCGACAGCGCCCCGCGCCAATTCAGGCACAGGGCGAGTCAACCACCATTGAGACGCTGAGAGCAGCACTTCGGCGTTGGCCGAATGCGGCTGCACTTTAACCCAGCCTTTCACACCGTAGGCTGCAGTGATGCGGCCCAGCTCGACCAAATCCGTAGGCGCCGCGTTGGAGGTTGCGGCATCAGGCATTTATCGTGCTCTTTATCGGCTTGGATAGCGATGAAGCAGCTAGGAACGTCGGCTGGCAAGCGCAGGGCTTTCAGCGTGGAAAAACTAGCCGCTCAGAATTCAGCTAAAGAATTTCAGCTAAGGATATGCGACGCGGGCAATTAGGCCGCGGCGGAAACCTTGGCCGAGTATTCCTTGACCAGACGCTCGACGGCGGGCGACAGTTGCGCGCCGGTGCCGGTCCAGTACTGCACGCGATCCAGCGCAATGCGCAGGTTTTCCGTGCCTTCGCTAGCCACGGGGTTGTAAAAACCCACGCGCTCGATAAAGCGGCCGTCGCGACGGTTACGCGAATCGGTGGCCACCAGGTTGTAGAACGGACGCTTCTTGGACCCACCGCGGGCCAGGCGAATCACCACCATAGGTAATCCCTTGAATTAGTTGTGAAAAACGGGAAATTCTAGCACTGAAAGAAGCCTGCTGGCAAATGCGAGTGCCGAAATCTGTGATGCGGCGCGATTTGTATCCTAAAACACCACATCCGGGTATTCTACAAGCACGAGCCCAGCCCTGCTGCGGCTCGATCTGCAGGCGCTCCCCGGGCCGCGTTGACGCCCGAAGCGGTCCTGGAATGTGCCGGGGTTGTGTCCACCCGGTCATGCCGGCCCGGGCTCTTGCCTGCAGCGTGCTTCGTTGTCATGCGTTTGAGCAGTTGGTGCGTCTGAAGAGCAATCTGATTGGAGAGATCGGATTCATGTCGACCCGCGCAAAACTCTACGCCCTGCCCTTGCCGGCCTCCCCGCAACGACAGCCGTTCCCTGCCTTCCTTTCCCCCTCAGCGCCCGAACGCCCCGATCGGGGCGGCTGCGCCCCCGCGTGACTCCGCTTCTCCCCCCCACAAACTTCCTTGAACTGGAGTGTGCACATCATGAAGAACCAAAAATCCGTCTTCGCGCCCGTCGCGCGCCTGGCTGTGGCTGGATTGCTGGCGGGATCCCTTGCGCTGCCAACGGGCGCGTCCGCGCGGGTGATGGGTGCAGCGCTGACGACTGCATCCGGCCAGGTGACCGCGGTGGATCAGGCCAGCCGAACCATCACCCTGCGCGGCGCCGATGGCAATACCGTGGAGATCGTGGCAGGACCGGATATCCGCAATTTCAAGCAAATCAAACCAGGCGACACCCTGACGCTGGATTACTACGAGTCGATCGCGGTGGATGTGCGGCCCGCAGGCTCCGGCGCACCTGAAGTCGTCACCGAAACCGCCGCGGCCCGCACGGCCAAGGGCGCGATGCCAGGCGGGGCCGTTGGCCGTCAGACCACGATCACGGCAGAGATCTGGCACATCAACCAAAGCGCGAACCTGGTGATCCTGAAAGGCCCCCAGGGCGGCCGCCGCACCATTCAGGTCAGGGATCCGGCGCTGCGTGAGAAACTCCGGCAACTGAAGGAAGGTGACCTCGTGGACTTCACGATCACCCAGGCGGTTGCCGCGGCCATCCACCGCTAGGCAACGCCACCCGAATAAAAAAGGCCCGCTGCGGGAGCGGGCCTGTTTCATGGAGCGAGCCTGCGCGGTTCAGCGCCGGCGCAGGAAATGCACGCAGCGCCCGTCGGCTTCCTGCTGCGCGACCAGCGCATTGCCGGTTTGGCGCGCAAACGCCTGGAAGTCGCGGATCGCGTTGCGGTCGGTGGTGATCACGCGCACCACCTGTCCGCTTTCCATCTGCGCAAGCGCCTTCTTGGCGCGCAGGATGGGCAACGGACACGTCAGGCCGCTTGCATCGACTTCTTGGTCAAACACCGGCGCTTCCGCGCCGGCATCGAGACGGGAATCGACGTCGCTCATCAGAGACGCTCGTCCACCCACTTCTGCACACCGGCGATCGCCGCGGGCAGCGCAGCGATATCCGTGCCGCCGCCCATGGCCATGTCGGCACGGCCACCGCCCTTGCCGCCCACCTGGCCGGCCACGAAGCCCACCAGATCACCTGCCTTGATGCGATCGGTCAGGTCGGCGGTCACGCCGCCCACCACGCTGATCTTGCCGTCGGCCGAACCGGTGGCCAGCAGCACGACGGCGGGCTTCAGACGATCCTTCAGGTTGTCGACCATGCCGCGCAGCGCCTTGGGATCGACGTCGCCAATACTGGCCGCCAACACCTTGATGCCCTTGACGTCGACCGCAGCGCTGGAGGCCAGGTCGTTGCCAGCGCTGGCCGCGAGCTTGTTGCGCGACTGTTCCAGTTCCTTTTCGAGCGCCTTGACCTGATCCTGCACCTGCGCAATACGCGCGGGCAGGTCGGCGGGCGTGCTGCGCAGCATGCCGGCGACCTGGGTCAGCAAGGCGTTCTGGTTCTGCACCCACGCGAGCGCGTTGTCGCCAGTGATGGCTTCAATGCGGCGCACGCCGGCGGCCACACCGCCTTCGGAAACGATCTTGAAGAGGCCGATGTCGCCGGTGCGGCTGACGTGCGTGCCGCCGCAGAGTTCGCGCGAGAAGCCGATGTCGAGCACGCGCACGGTATCGCCGTACTTTTCACCGAACAGCGCCATGGCGCCGCCCTTGACCGCATCGTCATAGCCCATGACCTGCGCGACCGTGGGCTGGTTGGCCAGGACTTCGGCATTGACGATGGCTTCGACGCGGGCAATCTGCTCGGCCGTCAGCGGCGCATCCTGCGCGAAGTCGAAACGGGTCTTGTCGGGGTCCACCAGCGAGCCGCGCTGTTGCACGTGCGCGCCCAGCACCTGGCGCAAGGCCTTGTGCATGAGGTGGGTGGCCGAGTGGTTGCGCACCGTGCGGGCGCGGCGGACGGCGTCCACCCGGGCCAGCAGCGTGTCGCCCACGGCAAGCGAGCCGGATTCCAGCGTGCCGTGATGGCCGAACACACCGGACTGGATCTTGAGCGTGTCGGCGACGGCAAAGCGCACGCCATCGGCTTCGAGCAGACCGGTGTCGCCCACCTGGCCGCCCGACTCCGCATAGAACGGGGTGGCGTCCAGCACGACGACGGCGCTCTGGCCGGCTTTGACTTCCTGCACTTGCGTGCCGTCCACGTACAGGGCGGTGACCTTGACGTTGTCCAGCTCAAGCTTTTCGTAGCCTTCGAATCGCGTTTCGGCGCCTTCGTAGCTGAGGCCTTCGGCCATCTTGAACTTGCCGGCGGCACGAGCTTGGTCGCGTTGACGTTCCATCGCGACCTCGAAGCCGGCCATGTCGACTTCGACTTCACGTTCGCGGCAGATGTCGGCCGTGAGGTCGACGGGGAAGCCGTAGGTGTCGTACAGCGTGAACAGCGTGGTGCCGTCCAGCACGCCGCCCTTGGGCACGTTGGCCAGGGCGGTGTCCAGGATGCGCATGCCGTGTTCGAGGGTTTCGCCGAAGCGCTCTTCTTCCTGCTTGAGAACCTGGGCCACGCGCTCGGCGGCGGCCGCCAGTTCCGGATAGGCCTCGCCCATTTCGGCAACGAGATCCGGCACCAGGCGATGGAAGAAAGGCTTGGTCTGGCCCAGCTTGTAGCCGTGGCGCAGCGCGCGGCGCACGATGCGGCGCAGCACGTAGCCGCGGCCTTCGTTGCTGGGAATCACGCCGTCGACGATAAGGAACGAGCAGGCGCGGATGTGGTCGGCGATGACCTTGAGCGAGTTGTCTTCCAGGTCCTTGATGCCGGTTTCGCGCGCGGCGGCGGCGATCAGGTGCTGGAAGAGATCGATTTCGTAGTTGGAATGCACGCCCTGCAGCACGGCGGCAATGCGTTCCAGACCCATGCCGGTGTCGACACAGGGACGCGGCAGGCGCGGCATGTTGCCGGCGGCGTCGCGTTCGAACTGCATGAACACCAGGTTCCAGATTTCGATGTAGCGGTCGCCGTCTTCTTCGGGCGATCCCGGAGGGCCGCCCCAGATCTCGGGACCGTGGTCAAAAAAGATTTCGGAGCACGGACCGCACGGGCCGGTGTCCGCCATCTGCCAGAAGTTGTCGGACGCATAGCGCGCGCCCTTGTTGTCGCCGATGCGGATGATGCGCTCGGTCGGAACGCCCACTTCCTTGGCCCAGATGTCGTAGGCCTCGTCGTCTTCCTGGTAGACGGTGACCCAGAGCTTTTCCGCCGGCAGCTTGTAGACCTGCGTCAAGAGCTCCCAGGCGTACTGGATGGCGTCGCGCTTGAAGTAGTCGCCAAAGCTGAAATTGCCCAGCATTTCGAAGAACGTATGGTGGCGGGCGGTGTAGCCCACGTTCTCCAGGTCGTTGTGCTTGCCCCCGGCGCGCACGCTGCGCTGCGACGAGGTGGCTCGCGTGTACGACCGCGATTCCTTGCCCGTGAAGACGTCCTTGAACTGGACCATGCCCGAATTGGTGAAGAGCAGGGTCGGGTCGTTGCCCGGGACGAGCGACGACGAAGGAACAATGGTGTGTCCCTTGGACTTGAAGAATTGCAGGAACTGCTGGCGAATCTCGGAGGATTTCATCGTGGATGAAGCAGAATTTAGGGCGAATCGCCAATTATAGAGGGTTGGCGGGAATACGCGGGGAATGGGCTGTACGGCGGTTACCGGACACAGACATAACCGATGGTCCAGCCTTCGGTTCCCTTCCAGACCCCGCCCGAGGACACGACGACGCTCTCGTAGCCCGTCGGGCATGCGCACTGGCCCGTGCGGGGGTTGGCCGTGGAAATGCCGGTGTAATGGAAGCAACCGAGCGGGTAATTCACGCTGTAAGCGCCCCCAAAGCCACCGCTGGCCTGCATCCAGACTCCCGATTCGCAGGAAAGCAGCTGCCCGGCGACGGATTTGGCAAGCGCGCCGGGCTGCGCCCCGCAGGCGTGGCCCGGGACTTCCCGGGCGCCCACGTTGACGTACCCGCCCGTGTCCACGCTGCCAGCGACCGTCAGCCCGCCCTGCAGATCCGGATCGCGGGTGTCGCGCATTTTCACGTAGCCGCTCAGGTCCGGCAGCCCGGCGCCGGCGCCTGCCCACAGGGCAAGCGTGCCGGGTGCATACGCGGGCGCGTCGGCGGCCAGCGGATTGGGAAACCCATACGCCGCGCCCCGCAGTTGGGCCGGCGCCAGCGGCCACACTGCCCCGCCATACCCATCCGCGGCCGCGATGACGGACGCCATCGCGACCTCATCCGGCGCTTGCGTCCCTTTTTTCAGCAAAGGTTTGTCGGCGTAGACGAGGCCATCCAACCGGCAGGGTTCCTCCGGGCAGGATGCGCTGCGCGCGATCCGAATGTCCGCCCCGAGGCCCAGCGCCGACTGGTCGGGAAAGTCCGCGGGCAAAAGCCCCTGGGCGCGCAATTCCGCCAGACTGGGTCGCAGGGCATCCGCAAACAGCGGATGCCCTTCGCTATCCAAAGGCGGCTTGCCTTGGGTCAAGGCTTCGGCATGCCGAGACAGCATATCCGTCACCGCCAGGCGGATCTGCGTCATCCAGACACCCGTTGACCGGGCCGCGGAAGCTTCAATGCGGTGAACGACTTCGCTGGAGGCCCAGATGGCGACGGCGGTGGTGATGGCCAGCGCCAGCGCCATGCCGATGAGCGAAAAGCCCGCCTGGCGCCGCGTGGCGGCGGGCAGGAGCCGGCGCCCTGCCGGCACGCTTGGGACGCTTGGGACGCTTGGAGCGCTTGGGGCGCTTGGAGTCCGGCTCATCTTGCGGTGAAAACGAATGTGTTCACGTCGCCTTGGCTGCATTGGGCCTGGGCCAGTGCGGCGCGGTACGGCGTGGCAGGATTGGCGATCGAGTCCTTGACGACCTTGGCGCCGCTGCTGCCGCTGATGGAAATGATTTCCGACACCCGCTGCAGGACGGACGCCAACGCCGGGCAGGCAGCATGGCTGACGCTGGTAAGCGTCAGCGTGAAGGCGGATCCCATGCCCGCCCCGTCGACGGAGGCCGGTTCAACCTGGACCACGCCGCTGCCACTGGTGCCGCTGCCTCCCAGGCCGTGGGCCACGCTTGCCGCCGCGCCCGTTCCCTGCACCGACAGCACGGTGGAGTCGCGCAGCGCATTGGCCAGCGCGCCGGTGTCCAGTCCGGTGTAGGGCGTCACGCCGCCGCCCTGCGCGTTGATTTTCATGCTGGCGATGAAGCGCTGCAGTTCTTCGCCTACCTTCGGCACCTTGTTTTCTATGACGTAGCCGCCAATGGCAGGGATGCCGACGATCGCGATGAGCAGGACGATAGCCGTGACGATGGATACCTCCATCAACGAAAAACCCTGCTGCTTCCCACCGGCGCATCGGGACAGTCTGACTCTTTTCATGAACATCCTCTTTGATAAAAGCGCGCGGCATACCGCGCTGTTGCGGCCAACCCGCGATTCACTACTGGCTGGCATAGAAATTGGTCAGCGCCAGGCGCAGCTCGTCGATCACCGCGTAATGCCACAGCGTGATGCCCAGCACCGTGGACAACGAGGCAATCAGCAATGACCAGCGCAGCACGAGCGCCTGGCGCCGCACTCGGGCCAGCAGGCGGACCTCCACGCGCTGGCGCACGCGTGCCAAGCCCGGCTCGACCCCCAGCGCATCCATCAGGTCCGCCATGTACCACCACGTCTGGGCATCCAGCAGACCGGTGCCGAAGATTTCCGCGCCGCTGGCGCCGCCGTCGATCCGGCTCAGCATGGCCTGCAGGTGCGCCAGCAGCCACGGAGAGGCGTCGCGCGCCTGCACGGACAGCGCGTGGCGCAACCGCGTGTCGGCCGCGCCGTGCTGTCTGATAAGCACGGCCAGCAATGAAAGAAAACGGATTGCCTGGAAATCGCGGTACAGCCGCCAGAGCAGCCAGCGGTCGAGCACGGCACGGATATCGCCAGTGAAGTTGGCGAGCGACCAGAGCGCCAGCATGACGGCGCCGAATATCAGGACGACCCACAGCGCAAGCCATTGCTTCAAGCCGCCCGCCAACGCGAACAGGCCGCGCGTGAGCGGCGCATAGTCTTCGGCGGGGACGGCCTGGAAAACCTGTTGCAGCCGCGGCACGCTGAAAAACGGAATGGCGCACAACAACGCGAAAGCCACGATGGCGGCGATCACGCCCGTGGCCGCCGCCGACAGCAATGCCGACCAGGCCTCGGACGCCAGCCTGACCGCGCGTGCCAGGTCGCGCAGTGCCGCGGCCAGATCGCCGCCTTCCTCCTGCACGCAACTGAGCAACAGGCACTCACCGTGCGGCAGCGTGTCGGACCACGCCACGCCCAGGTCGCCGCCAGCGGCCAGATATGCGGCGGCCCAATGCTGGCACAGGCGCCCACGCACGGTGTCGGGCCCGTAGCGGCTGGCGTCGTCCTCGAAGATGTCGCGCAGGCTCTTGCGCCCTTGCGTGCCCTCGACGACATCGGCCAGGTACTCGTAATAGTCCGCGCGCTGCGCGCGAAATCGCAGCGCGTCCAGCCGCAGCCGGTGCTGGCCGGCCGGCGAAGCTGACCCGCGCGAGGCGCGCGATAGGAGATCAGCCATGACGGGCCTCCAAGGGCGCGGCCGAGCGTGCCGGCGCAGGCGTTGGGGCCAGCACCGAAGCGGCCGAAGCCGTGCCCAGCGTCGGCAGGACGGGCAGTTCGAACCGGCGCAACAGCGTGCGCGGATCGATTTCTCCGAGGCTCGCCCGGTACAAGGCGCAATCCAGCGCCCGCCCGCCGCGCAGGGCTGCATCGCGCCAGGCGCCGCGCGTTGCCGGCTGGAACTGTTGCTTCAAGCCGTGGTTGTCGCGCCGCCGCACTTGCTCAAGAAAGCCCTGCACGCGATCCGGCTCGATCATCTCGGCCGCGACACTGCGGCCTGCCGTTCCGTTCAGTTCGGGCATGTGGTCGCGCCGGCACGCGGGGCAACCCGCCTCGTTCCTGACCTTGAGCGATGCCGCGTCCAGGTCGAAGGTGTCTTGCATCGCGCGCACCCAGCCGCGCCAGTCCCAACCTTGCGCCTGCCGCGCGGGGACGCCGGACCACAGGCTGTCCACGGGCAGCGCGCAGCCGGGACACAGGCGCGGCAATAGCGTTTGATAGATGAGCAGTTTCAGAATGCCCGGCGAAGCCAGGAATTCGCGCGATACGCCGATGGCGTCGGAGGCCAGGCGTTCGGGAATCATTGCCGCCGACCCGGCGTGGGTGGTGGCGTACAGGCTCACCCCCGAACTGGCGAGGTCCATGAAGGCACGGCCGGTCTGCGAGTCGCGAACTTCGCCAATCAGCAGGTCGTTCATGGCCGAACGCTTGATGGTCTTGAGCTTGGCGTCCAGCGTGGGCCAGGCCGCGTCGGCCAGCGCGCCGGTCAACGTGTTCTGCAGCGCGTTGCCAATGTGGTATTCCACGGGATCTTCAAGTGTGATGACCTTGCGTGTCGGCGAGATGCCGCGCATCAGCGCGGCGATGGTGGTGGACTTGCCCGAGCCGACCACGCCCGCCAGCACAATGGCGCCGCCCTCGCGCTCGCGCGCCCGCAGCAGCGTTTCGGCCTGCCCGGGCAAATAGCCCAGGGCCAGCAGATCGCCATTGACGGTTGCGTCCAGCCGCAGGATCCGCAGGCACACCGAAGGCCCCGCGTCCGCGGCCAGCGAGGCCCAGCGCAGTACGATGGGTGCGCCGTCCACGGTCAGCGAAATGCGCCCCTGCTGCTCGAGCGCCGGATCGAACACCGCGCCGTTGCCGCCGCGCACGTCCATCCACGCCACCGCCAGGACCTCGAGCAGCGTGGCGCTGGACAGGCCGGCGAACCGTTCGGCGCCGACATACTCGCCGTGGATGGTGTAGCGGATATCGCCACTGTCGCGCCGCTGATCCACGTTGATGTGCACGTCGCTGGCGCCTTGCACCACGCCCCAGCGGACAATGTCGAGAAACAACGCCGCCAGTGCCGAGGCGCGTTCGGCCGGGTTGCCCTTTGCCATGCGCCCCGGCCCGGACGTCGTGAACTGCCCTCGCGCGATCATCAGCAGCAGCGGCGCGGGAACGACGTAGCGTGCCGGGCGGGCCATGCGGTAGCCCGCCGCTTTCACCATCCGTTCGACCTCATCGATCTGGTCGCCCACGGTGTATTCCTTCACGGCGAAGATCGCGGCCTGGCCGCCTTCGAGCAACACCGGGCATAGACGGCCGGCCAGCGCTGCCAAATCGAACTGGCGGCTAAGCGCGCGAACGAAGGCCGGCTCCAGGCCCGCAACGTCTTCAGGCGTATGCAGCGCGGGCGGACGAGCAGGCGCTGCCGCAGCGGGCAAGGTTTGCGTCGTCATCAATGGCCCCTTCCGGCGTCCAGACACGCCAACTGCTCGCGGCCGTCGCGCTGCAGTCGGACGCAGGCGCCGTCGATGGCCAGCAGGCGATACGCCGCCATCAGCGCGCTGCCGCCCACGGGATCGGCGCGGCCTGCCCGGTAGCGCAGCAACGTTCCGTTGACGACAATGTCCACGTTCAAGGCACGCGCCGTGCCGAATATCGCGGTCACGCGAATGTCGTCCGCGCCGCGGGCGACGGACGGCGCCGATGCGCCCTTTGCCTCGCCCACCGCACAGAGGCCAGGCACCCGGCAGTCGGACAACGCGGCCGCGGCATCCGCCCGCAACAAGGTGCGAACGGTCTCGACCTCTGGCCACGGTTGGGGCGCCTGCGCGGGATCCGCGGCCCGGACTTGGCCTGCCGCTGCCGCGGCGGCGCTCAGAGCCAACCCGGCCAGCATGCGCCCAGCCGCGCGCCAGCGCACGATGCAACGCTCATTCCTGTTCATAAAGATCCCCCTGCAATTCAGCGACAAGCGCACTCGCCACCAGGCTGGGCCGCGGCTGCGACTGCACATTCACCACGAGACGCGACCAGCGGGCGGCAGGCACCGGTCCGGGCAACAACGCCATGGACCGCAACGGCCCATGCAGGACCAGGCTGCGCCGCCGGACAAGCGGCGTGGCCCATCCGGCAGCGCCCGGCGGCGATGCAACGGCACGCGCGGCGGCGGGCAGGCGCGGCATCAATGGCACGGCAGTCGACAGCGCAACGGAAGCGAAGGCGGGACGCAGCCCTTGCAGCCCCCCTGCCACCCGCGTATCCACGTGCAGCGACGTCGGCAATGCCATGTCGGCCACACGGATGGGCGCCGCCGCCACGCGCCAGGCGAGCGTGGCTTCCTCGAGCGGCTTGAACGACACTTGCCAGCCGGCCGGCAGCAGCGCGTGCAGCCCGTGATTGGTGGCACGCGGGTGAGCCCTGGCGTATACGGCCGCGCAATCCCATTGCTGCGCGGCGGCATCGCAATGGGCGCGGCGCAGCGCCCAACCCTGCACTTGCACAGGCAGCGCCGCCACGCTGGCGAGCAGACGCGTCAGGTCCGCGGCGGGATGCACGGTCGTGCCTTGCAGCATTGCCTGGTAGGCATCAGCCATCGGGTCTCGGACCGCGGCGGGCTCCGGCGGGGCCGCCTGTTTCCGCGCGAACGGGTTGACGCTCGCGTTCCACAACGAAGGCGCCATGGCGGCAAGCCCGATGCAGGCGAAAAAGACGCGCAGTGCGGCAGGAAGTTCGGCCCAGCGTGAAGGCAGCACCGTCAGCGCGGCGCCAGACTCCACGGCCTGCGCCAACGCCGCCCAGACCTGATCCGGCGAATGCTCCGTCAACGACGGGCGCTGCTCGAGAAGCGCGCGCTGTTCCAGCTGCGCCTCGTCCCGGGAATCGAACACCCGGTCCGACTGCGACAGGACCGCGCCGCCGTGCGCGGCGATCAGCCAATGGCGCCCGTCCGGCAGGCGAACCAGGCTATGGCCGCCCTCGGGATACAGCAGAGCGAACAACTGCGCAGCGGATTGCAGCGGCGCAGTGCCCGGTGACTGGGTGCGGCGCCAGGGCCGCGCCGTCCGCAGGCCGGGCCGCCCCCGTCCATACCCCGCGACCATCGCTGGCGATCCGCCCACGACGTAATGCGTGGCGCGCAGGCGGCGCCCGCGGGATCGCGCGAGCTTGGGGACGTTGGAGCCGATAAGCGCAAACCAGCGCAGGCCGAACGCCAGCACCCGATCGGCTCCAGGACATGGGATCAGTAGAAATGGAGGGGCACGGTTCACGATCAATATCCTTCCTCGACCTGGGCCGTCACGAGGATCAGCGTCGTGTGGCGTTCGGTGGCCGCGCTGTCCAGCCCGCCGGCCACGAGCGGCAAGCCGGGCGCCAGCCGCTGGCGATCATGCTGATCCTGCTTGCGGTCAAAGCCGGCCACGATCATGGGTTGCCCCGGACGCAGTTCGATCTGCTGCACCGTGCCGCTGCCATCGATGGTGATCTGCTGCACCTGAACCTGATTGGCGCTTTCCCCGAAGGTGATCGTCTTCAGGGGCTGCGCCACCGCGTTGTCGTACGCAATCGAGAGCAGGATCTGCCCGTCTTCCTGGATGTCCGGCACCAGGGTCAGGAATGAGCCGACGGTTTCTTCCTTTTGGCTGATGGACACCGCAGGCAGCGACCCATTCGCGCCGGTGGATGTCATGCCAGGCATTGCGGCGCTCTGCACGCGATCGATGTACGAGAACGTGGTCCGCACGGCGTGCGAGACCGGGCGGCGGTTCAAGGTGAGAACCGGGATCTTGCTGTGCCGCACGACCGCCCCCATCGCGCTGAGCGCGGAGACGATGGCCTGCGAGCCCTGGAATGGCCCTTGGGCCGATGCGGCCTGAAGCAGGCCCGCGCCGGTGACGGGCACACCCGGCATGGCCAGCCGCGCGGTCGCGCCCGCGGCCGCATACAGGGCGTTCCAGTCCAGGCCGCCGGCGGCTTCCGAGTTGGCAATGAGGGTGATTTCCTCGAAAAGGAGGCGGACGCGGCGGGTCAGCGCCTTGTTCTCGCGCTCGAGGTAGCGCGCGATCCGGTCCAGCGCGTCCGGCGTATCGGTAACCACCAGTGCCGCGGCGCCTTCCACAGGCTCTGCGATCACGCCGGATCGCGTGAGAAACGGCAGGATGTTTGCGCGCAGGATGGCTAGCGCGTTGTGCTCGCCCGCCGATAGCGTGGTGTTGGATGTGCTTTCGAAGCCCTCGCCTTCCGCGCTGCCGGACCGGCCGAGCCGCACGTCGACCTTGCTGGCCAGCGTCAGCGCGCGCAAGTCGAACACGCGCGTTTCGGTGCGGTAGAACTCGAGCGCGTTGTGTTCATAGCGCCAGTACACCGAAAAGCGTGCGGCCAACGCATCGAGCAGATCGGCGAGCGGCTGCGGATCCGCGCGCACTTCGATGCGCGCGGGCGCGGCCAGGGCCACTGCGCCGCTGACGGCCAGGCGCGGCAGGAACTGGTCTTGAGCCAGCAGCGCATCTGGACGCACACGCACCGCGATGCCAGTGGCAGCGGTCAGGCGCTGTGCCAGCGTGGGCAGGTCCGCGTCGTCAGCCAGCATGAGCGTGGTTTTCACGTTCTCGCGCAATGCGGGCGGCAGCACGACCTCGCGCGCGAGCGGCTGCGGCTTACCCGCGAGCCAGGGCGTGGAGACATCCTGTGCGGCCAGGCGTGCCTGACGGTCGGTCAAGCCGCCGGCATAGTCCGCGTGTCGGGACGCGGCATCCGCATGCCGGACACTGGCCGCGCGGCGCATGTCCGTGACCAGCTCCGATACCGAGCACCCGGCGAGGACGCACGAGAACGACACGCACGCGAGGGCCCTGCATTTGCGCAAGCGCGGGGTGCGGGCAAGAAGGCTGAGGGTCATGCCGCGGCTCCTTTGGGCGTGGCCGCGCGTGAGCACGATTGCGCAAACGGCACGACACGCAGGACACGGTTGCCGTAGAAGCAGGGTTGCAGGGGCCGGTCCGCCAGTTCGGTGGCGCCAAGCAGGCCGCGCACGGCAGTCTTGAAGTCGCCGGGAAATTCGGCCGTGGCAGCCAGCGGAATGTCGACGTCCACCGCCCAATGCTGCGGCTGAAACGTCCAGCCGGCCGCGTCGGCCCATCGCGCGAGGACGGCGCGCAGCGTGGCGTCAGGCGGCGCCGCGCGGAACGGGGCGGCTTGCGGGGCCACCTGCGCACTGGCGTTCCCGGCCTCGTGCGCGGTCGGCGGCGTCAGGCTCGCGGCTTGGGAATTCAGCGTCTGCGTGCCGGCCGGCACGTGGCCATCCGAGCGCGCGGGCGTGTCAGCCGCAAGCGTGACGGGCGCGCTGGCATCTTGCGGCGCACGCCCCGATTGATCGGGTCCTGCCGCCGTGGACAGCGCCAGGCGGGAGGCGGATGCCGGTTCGTGCGACGAGCTGGCCGCGACAGGGGCGCGCAGCGCCCAGGCGGTCAATCTGCCGCCGCGAAAGGAAAGCGCTTTCCATGCGCCGGCAACCACGACGTAGGGATCGCGCCGCACGTACGGCAAGGGGCGCTCGCCGCCCTCTACGGTGCCGAAGATGGCCGGCAACGGTTGACCCGGCAGGAACTGCAACCAGGTCTCGCGGCCGTCGTCGAAGACCTGCAGCGGCGCAACGGCAGGATCGCCGGACAGTTGCCAATCGAAGCGGAACCCTTGCGAGGACGGCATGGCCGCTTGCCAGGAAGATCCGCCCGCCGGACCCGGGCCCGACCACGTGCATGCGCCAAGGCAAGACAGCCCGGCCGCCAGGAAAAAGATTCGTACCATGCCTCACCGCGAACAAAGGGCGCATCGGAAGCGACACGCATGAGCGGCATGGTGGCCGAGCGCCGGTGGCGCCGCCAGACTGGCATGTACGTAGGGACGGATTCATCCTCCCCCTGAATGCAACGAAAGCAGGCAAAAAAAGCCCGGTCCGAAGACCGGGCTTTGCTTGCGGCGCGCGGCGTACGCCAGCACGCCGCGGCACGGATGCGATCAGCGCTGCGTGGCGATGGTGCGGGCCTGCGCGGCGGCGTTGTTCAGCGCGGCAACGGGCGGCACCTTGCCGTCGAAGGCGTCGGTGAGTTCCTTGTTCAGCACGGGCTCGATGCGATCGTAGTTGGCCATGCGGAAGCCGCGGCTGTTCTGGACGGGCTTGGCGCTCATCGAGGCGACAACAGCCTGCGCGCCCGGGATCTTGCTGTAGAACGACACGTCGGAAGCGCGGAACGCGGCTTCCGTCAGCGGCAGGTAACCCGTGCGCTGGTGCCATTCGGC